>DASPVS010000031.1:0-3887 GCA_035622235.1 Acidimicrobiales bacterium
AAGGCGCTGATCTTCGCCGGGTCCTTCCGGCCCGGCGATGACTCGACACCGGAGCTCGCATCGACTCCGAAGGGGCGAAGATGAATGATCGCGTCTTCCACGTTCCCGGCGTGCAATCCTCCCGAGACGATGAGTCTGCCAGGATCGACGACGCCTTCGGCGAGACGCCAGTCGAAAACCTCGCCCGATCCAGGCGACGGAGCATCGACGAGAACCGCTGACGCGCCGTATTCCGAGAAGCGGGCGACTTTCGCGTGGCCAGCGGGAAAGGCCTTGATGGTCATAGAGACGCGCTCAGCGACCCACCTCGAGTCTTGCATCGACTCTTGTCCGTGCAGCTGAGCCGCGTGTAATCCAATACCGTTCACGATCTCCACCACGCGCTGAGGCATCTCGTCGCGAAAGACCCCGACCGTTACGACCTCTCGTGGAAGGCGTTCTACGATCCGCGCCACGGCACGAGGAGACACCTGCCGTGGAGAGGGCGCGAACACGAACCCGATCGCATCGGCTCCCAGCGCCACGCCGAGCATCGCGTCGGCTTCTGTGGTGATCCCGCAGACCTTTACGAACACCTGGGTACCGACATTTCCTCGTTCGAGCGTTCTTTCGACCGTTCGTTCAACCGTTCGTTCGACCGCTCGTTCGACAGCGACCGGTCACCGGTGACCGTGGGACCACGTCGCGGGCTTACTGTGTGACCAGCGAGTCGAGCGACGGCTGCCTGCCTGTCCTCACTGCGAACCAGCGTCTCTCCCACGAGGACGGCGTCGTAGCCCGCGTCGGCCAAGCGCGAAGCATCACCTGCGCCTCCGATCCCTGATTCGGCGACCGCCACGACCTCGGGCGGGATCCGATCGGCGAGCCGACTCGCGCGCTCGTTATCGACCTCGAAAGTAGTGAGATCGCGTTGATTGACCCCGACGACCGCTGCGCCCGCTTCCAAGGCGCGCTCCAGCTCCTCCTCCTCATGGACTTCCACGAGCGCGGCCATAGCCAGGTCGGTGGTCAACTCTACGAAGCGAGCGAGCTCTGCATCGGTCAGAGCTGAAACGATCAGCAGCACGGCGTCCGCCCCCATGATCCTCGCTTCGACGACGTCGGCTTCACAGACTGTGAAGTCCTTGCGCAGGACCGGGACACTGCAGGCGGACCGGGCCGACTCGAGATCGTCGGGTGACCCTGAGAAAAAGGCACCGTCAGTGAGAACGGATATGCACGCCGCGCCACCGGCTTCGTACTCTCTCGCCACTTCGGCGGGATCCAGGCCTATCGCGAGGTCCCCTTTGGACGGCGAACGACGTTTTATCTCAGCGATCACCGCCAACGTCGATCCCCCGCGCAGTACTGCTGTGAAGGGCCTCGGCCTCGGCAACCCAAGAGCTTCTTCGCGAAGTCGCTCGAGATCGCTTCCCGCAGGGGCCGACTCAGCAGCCTTGCGATGCGCCTCCATGATCGCGTCGAGATAAGTGGGGGCCGACACAGCCGCCAAGCCTACCGAGCGGTAAGGCGCATCACGTGATACCGGAGCGCCGGGCGACGGCTGGCCCGATGGTCGACGAGGATGGCGCTCCGAGGACCGCAAAAGCCTAAGAGGCTGTCAAGACATTCAGTCGGCTCTTTTACGGCGACGCGCGCGTGTAGCCAACTCGGGTTTCGCTTCGCACTCGGCGAGCGCTTCGATAACCGAATCGGCGGTCTTTTCCAGCACCCTGTCTCCAAGCACCACCAGCTCGGGAGCGACCGGAGGCTCGTAGGGATCGTCCAGGCCCGTGAATGCCGGTATCTCGCCCTCCGTTGCTTGCGCATAGAGGCCCTTCGGGTCGCGCTTCACACACACGGCCAGAGAAGTCGCCACGTAAACCTCGACAAAGGGAATCCCACGCTGCTCGTGCAGTTCGCGCGCCTTGTCGCGGGCGGCCAAGTAGGGGCTTATGAGAGCTACCAACGCGACCGTGCCCGCGTCCGCAAAGAGGTAGGCGACTTCGGCTACACGCCGGATGTTCTCCTCCCTCGCTTCACGGGTGAAGTCGAGATCTGCGTTGAGGCCCGTTCTGAGGTTGTCGCCGTCGAGCCTGTATGCCGGGCGGCCCGACGAGATCAGACGTTGCTCCACGGCAGAGGCCAACGTGGACTTGCCCGAGCCAGAGAGTCCGGTGAACCAGATGGTTGCTCCGCGTGAACCGAGAGACTGCCATCTGTCGGCCCGGCTCACATGGCCTTTGTGCCACGTCACGTTGGGCGAGGTCATGAGCGTCCCTGAAGGCCCGAAGTCTCAGTCCGGGCCCAGAATCATCCCGGCCCCCGCAGTGACGTTTGTGTCCTCGGCGGCGAGGACGAACGAACCCGTGTACCGGTTCCTGCGATAACTGTCGTAGAAGAGCGGTTGCGTGACCCTGACCGTGACGCGGCCGACGTCGTTGAGGCCCAGAAGCTCGGCCGATTCGTCACGATGTAGCGTGTTCACGTCCAAGCGGTAGTGCACGTCGCGGACGACCGCGCGCACCCAGCGGGTTGTGTGTTTCAAGGCGAGGAAGTCCCCGTTCTTGAGCGGACGCTCAGTCATCCACGCAACCATCGCGTCTATGTCCTGTCCAACGGTCGGGCGGTTCTGGGGCCTGCACAACATGTCGCCGCGCGACACGTCGAGGTCCTCGGCGAGCCGGACGATGACAGACATGGGCGGAAACGCTTCTGCGACAGGCCCGTCGAAGGTGTCGATGTCAGTGATCGTCGTCGTGAGTCCCGAAGGGAGGACCATGACCTCGTCGCCCGGACGCAGCACACCCCCGGCGACACGACCCGCGTAAGCACGGTAATCGGGGAGCATGGAAGCCGTCGGTCTCACGACCCATTGGACAGGAAGTCTGGGGTCGATCAGATTTCGATCAGAGGAGATGTAGACCTCTTCCAGGTGGTGCAGGAGCGACGCTCCCTCGTACCAGGGCATGTTGGCGGAACGCTGGACCACATTGTCCCCGTGGAGTGCCGAAATCGGGATGAAGGTGAGGTCGGACACCTCGAGTCGGCTGGCGAACGCCTTGAACTCTTCGCGGATCCCGTCGAACACCTGTTGGTCGTAGTCGACCAGGTCCATCTTGTTCACGCAGAGGAGAACGTGTGGAACACGCAACAGTGACGCCAGAAAGGCATGACGACGTGTCTGTTCAACGATGCCCTTGCGCGCGTCCACCAACACAAGCGTGAGGTCCGCCGTGGAATTTCCCGTCACCATGTTTCGCGTGTACTGAACATGACCAGGAGTGTCGGCGATTATGAACTTTCTCGTGGGTGTCGCGAAGTAGCGGTACGCCACATCGATCGTGATTCCCTGCTCGCGCTCAGCGCGAAGCCCGTCGGTAAGCAGAGCCAGGTCTGTGTACTCGTCGCCTCGATGACGACTCACGCGCTCGACAGCCTCGAGCTGGTCCTCGAAAATCGCTTTGGAGTCGTACAACAGCCGGCCGATCAGGGTGCTCTTCCCGTCGTCGACAGAACCTGCGGTAGCGAAACGCAGCAGGTCCATTCTCAGAAGTACCCTTCCCGCTTCCGATCCTCCATGGACGCTTCGCTCACCCGGTCGTCCGCGCGAGTCGCTCCCCGTTCGGTGAGACGCGACGCAGCTATCTCGTCGATGATCTCTGCAAGCGTGCTAGCAGCCGATTCGACTGCTCCTGTACAGCTCATGTCGCCGACCGTCCTGTAGCGGACCGTAGCTTCGAACACCTCTTCGGACACTGTCGGCGTCACGAAGTTGCTCACTGCGAGCAGCATCCCGTCGCGACGCAACACGACACGGCGGTGGGCGAAGTAGATGGAAGGAATCTCCAGGCCCTCCCTCGAGATGTACTGCCAGATGTCCAGCTCGGTCCAGTCCGACAACGGGA
>DASPVS010000032.1:0-3392 GCA_035622235.1 Acidimicrobiales bacterium
TTCACCAGCGCCGGTCGGCGCTGGATAGCACTCGTCCTAGAACGCGTTCTATGCTGGCTCGCTGGCGGTCTGCGCCAGGTCCCTATCCGAGAACGAGCAACCGACGGACGCGGTAGGCCTCCCTTGGGAGAAAGGGCGAGGCACAGAGCCCGACCGATGGACCCGACGGAGATGGGGAAAGGAGTGCGAATGGCTCAACCGGTGATCGTCGAGGCGGTCCGAACCCCTATTGGGAAACGGAACGGCTGGTTGTCGGGATTTCACGCGGCCGAGTTGCTGGGAATTACCCAGGTAGAGCTTGTAAAGCGTGCCGGCATCGAGCCCTCTGAGGTCGAGCAGATCGTCGGAGGGTGCGTCACGCAAGCAGGCGAGCAGGCTTCGAACGTCACTCGAACCGCCTGGTTGAGTCAGGGCCTCCCGTACGAGGTTGCCGCGACCACCGTCGATTGCCAGTGCGGATCGGCTCAGCAGTCGAACCACTTCGTCGCGAACCTCATCAGCGCGGGGGCCATCGACGTAGGCATCGGCTGTGGAATCGAGGCGATGAGCCGCGTCGGACTCGGTGCCAATGCCATGAACGGCCCAGGTAGCTCGCGTCCAGAGAATTTCCCGTGGGACATGCCCGACCAGTTCGGAGCCGCCGAACGGATCGCACAGAAATACGGGATATCCCGCGAGGACGTGGACGCGCTCGGGCTTCGCTCCCAGCAAAACGCTGCGCGGGCATGGTCAGAGGGTCGCTTCGAGCGCGAGGTCTTCGCGATCGAGGCGCCTGTCGTCGGTCCAGACGGTCCGACGGAAGAGCGTCAGCTGGTCATACGAGACCAGGGCCTTCGTGATACCACCGCCGAAGGGCTCGCTGCTCTCAAGCCTGTTCTGCCCGACGGCATCCACACGGCGGGCAATTCGTCTCAAATTTCCGACGGCGCGGCGGCCGTTCTGTGGATGTCAGAGGAACGAGCCCGGGCATCGGGATTCCGTCCTCGCGCACGAATCGTCGCGCAGGTGCTCGTGGGCTCGGAGCCCTATTACCACCTCGACGGTCCCATTGCCGCCACTACGAGAGTCCTCGACAAGGCCGGACTGACCAAAGACGACATCGACATCTTCGAGGTGAACGAGGCGTTTGCCTCTGTGGTCTGTTCGTGGCGCAAAGTCCACGACATCGACCCCGACAAGGTGAACGTCAACGGCGGTGCGATCGCCATCGGTCATCCCGTGGGTTCCACAGGAAGTCGCCTCATAACGACCGCACTTCACGAGCTGGAGCGTCGTGACGCCTCGCTCGCACTTGTAAGCATGTGCTGCGGGGGCGCCCTCGCCACCGGGACGATCCTCGAGCGCCTCTGAAGGCGCGTCCAAAGAAGCCAAAGAAACCAAAGAAACCAAAGAAACCAAAGAAACCAAAGAAACCAAAGAAAGCAGCCCCACACAATGCCGAAACTCCTTTCCACCGGTGCAGTCGCGCTCGCGGCCGCTGTGGCGTCATCCGACTGGGCAAGGCTGAACGCCTGAGGTCGAGCGGTGTCGGACTAAGCCCGACTTGGAGCAGATCGGATTAAGGAGCAACTGTGGCTGCGATCGGAACCGAGAACCTTCTCTTCGAACTGCGCGGCCATACGGCGATCGTGACGATGAACCGTCCCGAAGCGAAGAATGCGTTGAGCGTCCCGATGCTCGTTGGGATGGCGGACGCATGGAAGGAGATCGACGCGAACGACGAGATCCGTTGTGCCATTCTCACCGGAGCTGGCGGAACGTTCTGCTCAGGCATGGATCTGAAATCTGCGTCGAGCCCCGAAGCCGACAAGTACCGGAACCGGATGCAGGAGGACCCCGATCTGCATTGGAAGGCCCTGCTGAGGCACTACCAACCGACCAAACCTCTTATAGCTGCAGTCGAGGGCTACGCGGTCGCCGGGGGAACTGAGATCCTGCAGGCGACGGATATCCGAGTGGCGGGTGAGAGCGCGGTCTTCGGCATCTTCGAAGCTCGTCGGGGGCTCTTCCCACTCGGTGGGTCGACCGTGCGGCTTCGGCGACAGATCCCGTTCACGATCGCGATGGATCTTCTGCTGACGGCACGCGAGGTAAGCGCACAAGAAGCTAAAGAGATCGGATTGATCGGACGCGTCGTTCCGGATGGTCAAGCGTTGGAAGAGGCACTTCGCATCGCCGATGTGATCGCTGCGAACGGACCCCTCGCCGTCGAGGCGATCAAGCGGTCGGTGCGTGAGACCGAGGGCATGTCGGAAGAGGAGGGTCTTGCGCGAGAGCTAGAGATCGGCTGGCCGATTTTCGCGACCGAGGACGCGGCGGAGGGACAGCGCGCTTTTGCCGAGAAACGCCCGGCACGATTCAAACGGAAGTAACTCGAATTGAAGCGAAATGAGTCGAGCCACGTGAGCGCCGCCCACCAAACCGGGTCAGTGCGAGACACATCGGAGCCAAGGCTCGAGCTCGCCGCTCAAGTCCGTAGGTTGATCGCCCTCACCGTCGGATCGCGGGCGTCCGACGAGGACGTTTCGGCAGCAGCGGCCTCACTCGAAAAGGTCGCGGACGGATTGGAAGCCGCCACCCGGGGCCGCCAACCTCGAAGGCATCCCGACCGTTTCGGCGACCCTCAAGACTTCTTTCCCACAAGCCCTGTCATCGGTTTCGCCAGTCCACTTGCACCGCCGGTCCTGATCCGGGCGGTCGGTGACGAACTGCACGGGACTGCCTGGTTCGACTACCAGTACGAAGGACCGCCGACGTGTGTACACGGCGGCGTCATTGCAATGGTGTTCGACGAGATGCTCGGTTCTGTGAACATCCTGGCCGGCTTCCCGAGCATGACGGGGACGCTAACCATCCGGTACCGCAAGCCGACGCCTATTCGGAGCCCGATATGTCTGGAAGCGCGCTTTGTCAGTCGGACGGGTCGTCGGATCCGCACCTGGGGGGGCATGTACCACGGTGACGAGCTCACGGCCGAAGCCGACGCGGTTTTCGTCGAAGCCTCCGCTCAGTTCGCCAGATCGATCCGGAACGCCGATCTCGGAAATACTGACCACGCTCCGTGAGCCATCACAAGCTCGATAGGCAGGGGCTGCCCAGCTCGCTGTGGGGGAGCTGCCCAGCTCGGGCACTGTCCGTCGCCTTACGTCCTTAGGCGCAGTACCGTTTGGTGGTGCGGGTTCTGCCCGCAGTACGGGCCGCCTCCAGGTGAGCACGTTGCATCGGGAGCCGGAACGAGGACGGCAAGCTTGACTGACGATCTAGTGAGCGGCCAGGTTCCTGAGTCGGGAGCACCCGGCATCGATCCGACTTCGGGTGAGCTCTCGCAGAGCGACTTGGCCGTTTTCCTCGACATGTCTGCCGAGATCTTCGCGGTCTACCACCCGACCGAC
>DASPVS010000033.1:0-5696 GCA_035622235.1 Acidimicrobiales bacterium
CGTACAGCCTCGGTGTCGATAAAGGCGTCGGCCGCGCGCTGGCCCACCGCCTGAAACGTTGCGATCGGCTTGTCGAATTGAACCCTCTCGCTCGTGTAACTGGCGGTCAGTTTGAGCGCCGCTTCGCAGATTCCGGCCTGAACGACGCATTCGGCAGCGGCCGCGCGCTCGAGAAGCCACGTATGAGCGTCGGTTCCCGCCTCGCCCGACACCAAGAGCAAGTCCGGTGACAGCTCGAAGTCTTGGAGCTCGATCTCGGCCTCGTCGAAGCGGCTCGTGGTCTCCTGTCTCTGAACCGAGATACCGGGCGCTGAAAGATCCACGACGAAAAGCGAGACCGAACCTTCGGTTCGCGCCGGAACTACGACCGCGTCTGCGAGAAAGCCCGCCGGAACGTTCACCTTCGTCCCTCTTAGCCGCCAGCCCGATCCGACGCGATCGGCCGTGGTGGTCGGAAGCGACCACGGGTCGGCGCCCGGCTCGACGAGCCCGGCGCTCAAAACGGACTCACCGGTCGCCACCTTGGGCAGCCACCTCTGCTGCTGCTCGGGCGAGCCGAAACGAACGATGGGTGCCGCTCCGAGGATGGTCGTCGCGACCAGGGGAACGGCGGCGGCGCTGCGTCCAGCCTCTTCTGCGACGACGCACGCTTCGACAAATCCAAGTCCGGCCCCGCCGCAGGATTCGGGGATCCCGAGTCCAAGTAATCCCGCCGCCGCGAGCTCGCCCCAGAGCTTCCGGTCGAAACGCTCTTCGGTCGCCTCGACTTCCTTCAGACGCTCGTGAGTCGAAAGGTCTCCGAAGATCCTGACCGCGAGGTCTCGGATCTCCTGTTGGTCATCAGTGAGCGAGAAGTCCATGAGCGAGCGTCTCCTACCGAAGCGACCTCGGCATACCGAGGCCGAATATCGCGATGAGGTCGCGCTGGATCTCGTTCGTCCCGCCGCCGAAAGTCAGGATCACGAGACCGCGCGTGTACATCTCGAGCCGACTGTGGAGAGCGGCGCCCGGGGTGCCTCGTTTCAGGTAACCCGACTGTCCGACGACCTCGGTCAGCAAACGGAGCGCCTCCATGTAGAACTCGGTGCCGAAAACTTTGATGGAGGACGCGTCTGCTACTTCGAGGTGACCCTGCGTCGCGTCCCAAGCCACCTTCCAGTTGGCGAGCTTCAGGTACTCGAGCTTCGCCTTCACGCGAGCGAGATGAGTCCGCACCCACTCCTGGTCGACGACCCTTCTGCCGTCGGCCAGCTTCGTCTCTTGAGCGAAGCGCCGAACGTCTTCGAGTGCGCGTTCGATGATCCCCGGTGCGCACAGGGTGACGCGTTCGTGGTTCAGCTGATTCGTGATGAGGTTCCAGCCGTTGTCGATACCACCGACGACGTTGGAGACCGGCACCCGGACGTCCTCCCAAAAGGTGTAGTTGATGTTGTGGTCGCCCATGAGCTGCATCGGCACGACGCGCACCCCCGGGGTGTCCATTGGGACGATCACCATCGATATGCCCTTGTGCTTCGCGGCGTCGGGATTCGTCCGCACCGCGAGCCAGCAGTAGTCGGCGTCGCCTGCCAGGCTCGTGAAAACTTTCGCCCCGTTTATGACCAGTTCGTCGCCGTCGACGACCGCTGCCGTCTTGAGCGAAGCAAGGTCCGTCCCTGCTTCGGGCTCGGTGTACCCGATGCAGAAGTGAATGTCGCCCGCCAGGATCTTCGGGAGAAAAAAGTCCTTCTGCTCGTCGGTTCCGAAATTCATGATGGTGGGACCGACCGTGTTGATCGTGAGCATCGGCACCGGCGCGCCGCAGCGCATCGACTCGTCGAAAAAAATGAACTGCTCGATCGCGGACCGCCCCTGGCCCCCGTACTCCTTCGGCCATCCGATTCCGAGCCAGCCGTCGCTCGCCATCTGCTTCACGATCCGTCTGACAGTCGGCCCGATTCCGCCGGCGCCCGAGAGCTCCTTTTCAACTTCGGGCGTGAGCAGGTCGGCGTAATAGGCACGCAGTTCGCGGCGGAGGGCTTCTTGCTCCTCGGTGTAGCCGATCTCCATGGGTCCCCCTTCGAGTGCAACACGTTACAGTTCGGGCCCGACCAGCGGCCACCTATGAGGTACGTTGCCCCAGGGTGGACGACCTGTTCGAAGAGACTCGGGAATCGGCCGGGGAACTAGCCAGCGAATCGACCGGGGAACGATCCGGCCAACCGGCCGGGGAATCGGCCGGGGAACGAGCCGGGGAATCGGCCGGGGAACGATCCGGCCAGGGAAGTGACCGTCGAAAATGGCTGGTCCGGTCCATTCCGCCCGCGTCTACGCGCGAGATACGCGGCCCGGTTCTGCGACCCGGCCTCCCACTCGCCGAATCGGCGTACGCCGGTGACGATGATCCGCTCGCCCTCCACATCGGCGCCTACGCCCGAGGCTCGCTCGTCGCGGTCGGATCGCTCATGCCCGAGCCACCGCCTTGGGATCCCGCCACGGTCGGCGGTTGGCGAATCAGGGGGATGGCGACCTTGGCGGACTGGCGGGGACTCGGCATCGGCGGAGCCGTCCTCGCCGCTCTTCTCCGACACGCGTGCGAGAACGAGGGCACCATCGTCTGGTGCGCAGCCCGTCCAGCGGCCCGATCCTTTTACGAGCGTGTCGGTTTCGAGTCACGCGGGGAGCTCTTCGAGGTCCCGGTGATCGGCCCGCACAGGCAGATGTGGCGGAAGGTCGACGTGGTGAGTCTCGAGCACCGCGCGGATACCCCGGGCGATTCGGGCCGCCGAAGCCTCATGTGACAACCTGCAGGACAAGAAAAGAAAAAGGAGCAAAACCATGCCCGACGCCGTGATCGTGGCTACAGGACGCACGCCGATCGGTCGTGCCAACAAGGGATCACTTGTCGATTGCCGACCAGACGACCTCGCAGCGCTCGTGGTTCGCGAAGTTGTGGCGAAGGTTCCTCAACTCGATCCGGGCCAAGTCGAGGACGTGATCATGGGCTGCGGCCAACCAGGAGGTGAGGCCGGCTACAACGTCGGCCGGGTGGCGGCCTTGTTGGCGGGCATGGACGTGCCAGGCGTCACCGTAAACCGCTACTGCTCCTCGTCGCTGCAAACGATCCGCATGGCGGCTCACGCCATCCGCGCCGGCGAGGGCGACGTCTTCGTTGCGGCCGGCGTAGAGACGGTGAGCCGTTTCTCCCACGGCGCATCGGACACGGGTCCCCACAACGAGCTCTTCGCGGAAGCCGAAGCCCGAACCGCCAAGCGCAGTCCCGCCGTGACAGAGCCGTGGACGGCGACGGGCGGCCTCGCGGATATCTACATATCGATGGGCCAGACAGCCGAGAACGTCGCCGAGTACGAATCGGTCAAACGTGAAGAGATGGATGAGTTCGCTCTACGTTCTCAAAAGCGCGCGGTCGAGTCACAGGAGAACGGGTTCTTCGAACGAGAGATCATCCCGGTGACCCTCGCGGATGGCACGACGGTCACGAAGGACGACGGACCAAGGCCGAACACGACGCTCGAGAAGCTGGCCGAGCTCAAGCCCGCCTTCCGAGAAGGAGGCACGGTCACCGCAGGAAACGCATGCCCACTCAACGACGGCGCGGCGGCGGTCGTGGTCATGTCCGACACGAAAGCCCAGCAGCTCGGGATCGAGCCGCTGGCGCGCATCGTTGCGAGCGGTGTGTCTGCGCTCAACCCGGAGATCATGGGTCTGGGTCCGATCGACGCGTGTCGCCAAGTGCTCAAGAGGGCTCAGATGACGATCGACGACATCGACCTCGTAGAGATCAACGAAGCCTTCGCCGCGCAAGTGATCCCGTGCGCCAAGCAGCTCGGGATCGACTGGTCGAAGCTGAACGTCAAAGGCGGCGCGATCGCTCTCGGGCATCCGTTCGGCATGACGGGCGCACGCATAATGACGACGCTTCTGAACGGGCTCGAGGACGAGGGAAAACGCTTCGGGCTCGAGTCGATGTGCGTTGGCGGAGGCCAGGGAATGGCGATGATCGTGGAGCGTTTGTGAGCGAACCGATCGTGAGCGGGCCGCTCTCGAGCGAGCCGATCTACGAAGTCGACTCGATCTGGGAGCTCGTCAGGCGGCGCGCCGACGCGACACCGGACGCGCCGATGCTTCTCGACGAGAACGACCGAAGGCTCACGTTCGGAGAGTTCAGGGACAAAGCAGAGCGGGTCGCGGCCGGTCTCGCCGAACTGGGAGTCGGCCGCGGCACGGTGGTCTCGTGGCAGCTCCCCACGCGGATGGAGACGGTGTTGGCATCGATGGCGCTTGCGCGTCTCGGTGCCGTGCAAAACCCGATAATCCATCTCTACCGCGAGCGCGAAGTCGGGTTCGCCCTGAGGCAGCTGTCGCCCGAGCTCTTCCTATGCCCCACGGTCTTCAAAGACTTCGACTTCGCGGAGATGGGAAGGTGCCTCGGCTCTGAGCTCGAACGTCCACCTCGGGTGATCGACGCTTATTCGCAGCTTCCCGACGGAGATCCTTCGTCGCTCCCTCCGCCACCGGACGCAGCCTCGGCCAACCAGGTGCGATGGGTCTATTACACGTCCGGCACGACCTCCGATCCGAAAGGAGTCCGCCACTCCGACCGAACGTTGGTGATGGGGGGCAAAGGCCTCGCAGCGGCACTGGGCATGTCTCCGGGGGACGTCGGGTCGATGGCGTTTCCGTTCGCGCACATCGCTGGACCCGATTACCTCGTCATGGTCCTCGCGCTGGGATTCCCCGTGGTGTTGCTCGAGTCGTTCGTTCCCGACGACGCGACCCGGGTGTTCAGCCGTCACTCCGTGACGATGGCCGGCGGAAGCACGGCGTTTTATCAAGCCTTTTTGAACGTCCAACGAGAGCGACCGGACGAACCGATCATCCCGAGTTTGCGGATGCTCTCCGGCGGTGGAGCTCCCATGCCGCCGGAGATCTTCAACGAAGTCGGAAAGGAGCTCGGAGTCCGCGTCGCACACGGCTACGGGATGACCGAGATTCCCATGATCTGCATGGGCTCACCACGTGACTCGGACGAGCAGCTGATGCACACGGTCGGCAAACCGGTTCTCGGCGCAGAGGTTCGGGTCGTCGGTAACGACGGTTCTCTCGCTAGCGCCGGAGTGGACGGGGAGATCCGTGTCCGTGGGGAGATGGTCTGCAAGGGGTACACGGACGAGGCACTGAATGCAGATGCTTTCGACGAGGAAGGCTTCTTCCGCACGGGCGACCTCGGACACCTCCGGCCCGACGGGCACGTCGTTCTCACCGGACGGCTCAAAGACGTGATCATCAGAAAGGGCGAGAACATCTCGGCCAAGGAGATCGAAGACCTTCTCTACGAGCATCCGAAGGTCCTCGACGTAGCGGTGATCGGGCTTCCTGATCGCGAGAGGGGCGAAAGGGTCTGCGCGGTCGTACAGCGTGCGCCGGACGAAGCTCCACTGGAGCTCGAAGAGATGGTCAAGTACCTGAGAAGCGCGGGCCTTATGCCGCAGAAAGTGCCCGAACAACTCGAAGTGGTCGACGCGCTACCGAGAAACGAAACGCTCAACAAGGTGCTAAAGCAGAAGCTGCGCGACCAATACTCGACCGTGCCTTGGTCGGGCTGACCTTCTTCCTCGGGTTGGCTCTCTTCGCCGGTTTCGCTCTCTTCGCTGGTTTCGCTCTCTTCGCCGGTTTCGCTCTCTTCGCTGGTTTCG
>DASPVS010000034.1:0-4496 GCA_035622235.1 Acidimicrobiales bacterium
TTCGCGATAGTGCCAACTTCCGCTCAGCGTGTATCCCTCGACGGTTCCGGTGTGCTTGTGGGTCTGTAGTTCGACCCCAGGTTGGAAGCGGTTGCGGATCACCCAGACCCCGGCCTCTACGTCCACTCGCATGACTTTCAAGTCGATGCCCATTCCCGTATCGACCCACGGCGCTGCTTCGTCGCCGATGTGTCGGACGACCTGGGATTCGATGAGCGCCATTGCAACCTCCAGCGGTTCTTAGAAGCCCCCCGCTTCTCGTTTCACGTTTAGGCTTTACGGGCGGCGAGCGCTAGCCTACGTAGACGGGCGAGGTCGGGTCGCACGATTTCGAGTCCGCGGAGGGGGGGAAGCACAGAGCTGGTGTTCACGGATGCAAGGCACCCGTATTGCCGGCGGCCGAGAAGCTCGTCTTGGCCAACGGGGTGGTCGGGGCCAACGGGCTGACAGCGGCCCGGAGGCTGGGCGCGCGCAAGGGTTTGGCCGACCAATCAGTTTGGGGAGGCAGGACCTTTCGTATCTCACCCCGCCCATGAGGCGATCGCAGGTTTCTGAGACTCTCTGACCAATTGCTGTTGACAGCAGGGATTTCTGCGACGCTCACATGACCGATAAGCACGAACACTGACATACTGGCGATCCCTCTAACGCTGACTAGGACGACAATCGCTGACCCAGTACCACGATCCCAGAGCGAACTCGATGAAGAGGCGGAGCAATTGAAATGTCACCCATAAGGCGCACAACAGTGAACCTGGTGGTCCTCGCCACCCTGAGCACAGGGTTCTTGCTCAGCACGCCCGGGGTTGCCTCGGCCAAGGGCAACAACCTCTTCGTGACCCCCACGGGAACCGGTGCCGCCTGCCTCAGGGCGAAACCCTGCGGCTCGATAGCGGCAGCTCTTGCGGTTGCCACACCGGGAGCGACGGTTCACGTGGCACCGGGCACCTACACCGAGCAGGATACGATCGCCAACGCAAGAGACGACGATGTGACGATCCTTGGTTCTGGCGCGACCAAGAGCGTGGTTCAACCACCAGCAAGTGGTTTGCTCAGTGCAGCGGACACTGATACCTCCAATCCCCAGTACTACGCCCTCGATGTGGGGCCAGGAATCAAGGCCTCGATCAAGGATCTCGGCATAAACGGCACATCCGCGAGCGCGTTCTTCGACGCCGACGGGGCAGGCTGCTCGCAGGACTTCGACGGGATCTACGTGCACGATTCGACGGTAAAGCTCACATCCGTACAGGTGACCGGCATCGACCTCCCCCCGGATCTCGCCGCCTGCGCGGGTGGAAGAGGTATATATGTTGCGAGTGATTCCGGTTCCAATGCGTCGTTGACGTCGACGGGCGTGTTGATGCCGACGGCCTCGGGGGCGAGCTTCAGCGGCCCGACGTTCCCCGCTTACGACACGGTCGGAATTGCCTGCGATGACCCGGGTACCAGCTGCTCCATAACGAGCGGGAAGATCCAGGGGATGGGCTCGACAAATGTGGTCACGCAGTACGGGATCCAAATTCTTGGAGCTTCCGGTCTCGTGAACGGTGCGAGCGTGTCCAACAATTCGTATTCGGCTGGAGGTGCCGGTTTGGAGGCGGCCGGAGTGCGCGCGATCAACGCGAGCTCGCTCAACATCGAGCACACGGCGTCGCTCGCGAACGACATCGACATAGATGTTGCTGTGATCCCGTCGGACGGTCTCATGCCACCGACAATCGGGCCGTGGACGATCTCCGACAACACTGCAGAATCGGCGACAGACGACGTTTCAGCAGGCGAGAATGGCTACGGCGAGGGCATCCAGGTCGACAGCAACACGAACAGCGTCACCGTAGAGGGCAACAACGCCAGCTATGACACTCAGGCTGGTCTGTACCTCATCGGCGCTACCTCTGTCACGTTGGAGAGCAACACCGCAAATAAGAACGAAGTGGGGATCTACGTCGGTGGTCCCGGATCAGCCGTCGGCCCGAGCACATCGAACGTGATCTCGCACAACACCCTGGAGAAAGACACGGCTGGCGTGATCGTCGACGGAGCGTTCGACCCGGCGCCACCCACGGGAAACGGGCCCAACCCGGACTCTGCTTCGGGGAACGTCTTC
Organism: Acidimicrobiales bacterium; assembly: GCA_035622235.1. GTDB lineage: Bacteria > Actinomycetota > Acidimicrobiia > Acidimicrobiales > UBA8190 > DASPVS01. The sequence continues at coordinate 2,111 of DASPVS010000034.1, forward strand.
AGCGCCAATACCTGGACCTTGAACTTGGTGAACGCGGCTGACTTCAGCGGTTGGGCAGGCACGAGTCCCGTATCGATGCTCGACACCTGGGGCAGCCCGACCTCTGACAAATGCGAGCCGACACCGGGCGGCTCGAGCGCGCTCGACAGCGCGGTCGGCAACTCCGACCTCTACGCCTGCTGAAGCGACTCGCCGTCCTCGTCAGAAGGCGGGGCTCGGAACGAGGACCCAATCTTTCCGATTCGACTTCCGACCAAGAAGCCCCCCGCGGCGATGACGACCACAGCGGCCAAGCTCGCGATGGACGGGATGACAAACGACCACGTCGCTCGTGCATCGTTCAAACTCCCGTCCTGGATGATTGTTCCGACGAGAAGTGTCGTGGTTCCCACGACCGCCAAGCCGAGGGCGGCTATCGACCAAGTTCCCAGCAGTCTCGCTCGGCGAATATGACCCCGAGCTTCCGAAGAAAGTTCGTTCTGGGTCTCCTCTCCGTCCTGTAAATCCGACCACGTCTCTGCCTGCCACCAGCAGAGTCCGATTACGCCCAGCAACACAACAGCAAGAACCGGCCCTGCCCACTGAGAACCGAAAATAAGAGCAGTTCCAGCTGACCCGGCATTGGCTGGCGCGTTCGGATAAGCGGTGCTTCTCAACACCCCCGCGAACAGACCGCCGACCACGAGAAACCCAACGCCCACTAGAACCGCCAGAGCCGCAATCTCAGGGGGCTCCCATGGCACCCGCCCGCCACCGGAGGGCTCGTCCTCTTCTGACGGCCCGTCCTCTTCTGAGGGCTCGTCCTCTTCGGACGGCTCGTTCCTGTCAGATGGCTCTTTCCCCTCGAGTGGGTCGTCGATCGAGCCCCTGTCACCCGATTGCGAGTCCTCGGATCCGTCGGTCACGGTCTCAATCTAGCTGAAATCGAAAATCGATATCGGAAATCGATAGATAGACTCGGACTGTGCGTGAGTTCATGCGGGGTGCCGTGCGTCTTCACATCCTTTATCACGCAAGTATCGACGAGGTTCATGGAGCTTGGCTTTCGGACGAACTGGCTCGACACGATTACCGAATCAGTCCTGGTTCGCTCTATCCGATTCTTCACAAGATGGAGGCAGAGAGGCTGCTTCGTTCGCGCACGACGGTGAGCGAAGGCCGCCGACGCCGTTGTTACCTGGCCACAGCTAAGGGTGTACGTACTTTGGCGCGCGCGAAACAGCAATTGAGAGAGCTCGCGGACGAGATCCTCGGAACGGATGGCTCGTGACCGACGAGGAACTCGACAACGCCCGGGCGAAACCCGACGTCTCGCTGTGGACGATCGGCCGCGAATGGACCCGAATCGGGTGTATCGGTTTCGGAGGACCTCCTGCGCATATGGCGCTTCTCCGACGGCTGTGTGTCGAAGATCACCGTTGGATGACTTCGTCAGAATTCGAGGATGGGGTCGCAGCCACGAATCTGCTCCCTGGCCCCGCGTCGACCCAGCTGGCGATCTTCTGCGCGTGGTGGCTACGGAGGATGCGCGGCGCGCTCGTGGGCGGCCTCTGCTTCATCGCGCCAGGTTTGATCATCATCCTTGCATTGTCTGTCGTCTTCCTGGCCGGGCATCCACCATCTTGGGTGCTCGGAGCAGCCGCGGGCGCGGGCGCCGGGGTTCCAGCGGTCGCTCTCAGCGCAGCTTGGGGTCTCGCGCCTGCCAGTTGGACTCGAATTGGCCCACGCCTGCCCCAACGCACACGCTGGATCGTCTACGCGCTACTCGGAGGCGGCTCTGCATCGACGATCGGTCCGTACCTCGTCCTCGTTCTCTTCGGTTGTGGACTCTTGGAGATCGGAGTTCAATCCCGTCACCGTCCGACGACGCCCGGTTCGACCCGAGCGATTCTGGCCTTCGCCGGGCCTACCGCCGCCGTTGGCGGAATCGGCGCGCTCGTCTGGGTGGCGTTCAAGGTCGGTTCGCTCTCTTACGGCGGCGGATTCGTCATCGTCCCACTCATGCAGCACGATGCCGTGTCCGTCTACCACTGGATGACCGGGCCCCAGTTCTTGAACGCGGTCGCGCTCGGACAGGTGACCCCGGGTCCGGTCGTTCAAACCGTCGCGGTCGTCGGGTATGCAGCAGCGGGGCTCGGGGGAGGACTGGTAGCGGCCGCGGTCGCATTCGCGCCGTCGTTCCTCTTCATCTTGTTCGGTGCCCCCCACTTTGATCGCATCCGCGCCAACGTTTCGATTCAGGCGTTTCTCACCGGGGCAGGGCCCGCCGCCATCGGAGCGATCGCGGGTTCCGCGATCCCCCTCGGGCTGTCGTTGCAACACCTGTGGCAGGTACCGGTCCTAGCGGGCACTCTTGGATGGTTGTTCGCACTTCGACGGAGTGTGG
>DASPVS010000035.1:0-4811 GCA_035622235.1 Acidimicrobiales bacterium
TTGGAGGTCGCCCTCGGAGTAATCGTGATAGCTCGGCGTCGAAAGAATCGACCCGAGGCACCATTCGAGGAACGCTCGGAGTTCACTCCCTGACGAGGACAACGCCGAAGAACACGATCGCATAGCCTCCGTCGTGGGTGACGGCCAGGTCCCCGTGTCTGCACCCCGTGCGCGCGGCCCTGTGCGCGCCCCGTGCGGTTGTCGTCGCGCGAGGAGGGCGTGAGGAGGGTGTGAGGAGGGCGTGAAGAACGCGAGAGGTGCACGAGACAAGCGCGGGAGGAGTGCGCGGAGGAAAGCGCGGGAGGAGAGATGGACGGAGAGCTGCGCGGGAAGGTAGCGCTAGTCACAGGGTCGTCGAGTGGAATCGGTGCCGCGACGGCCCGAAGGCTCGGAGGTTTGGGAGCGTTTGTCGTTGTCAATTCGGCGCGTTCTGTCGAAGAGGGACGAGCTTTGGCGAACGAGCTACCGGACGCCTTGTATCTCCAAGGCGACATCTCCGACCCTGAACAGTCGCAGGCTCTCGTCGATGGAGTGCTCGAGCGCTACGGTCGTCTCGACGTGTTGATAAACAACGCCGGGACGACGACCTTCATCGCACACCATGATTTGGAAGCAGCATCAGTCGACGTCTGGCGCCGGATCTTCGATGTAAACGTCTTCGGCACGTGGCAGCTAACGGTTGCCGCTGTCCCTCACTTGCAGGCGTCAGGTGACGGAGCGATCGTGAACGTGACCTCGGTTGCAGGTCTCCGTCCGACCGGTAGCTCGATTCCATACGCCGCGTCCAAGGCTGCCCTGACTCATATGACGATTCTCCTCGCCAATGTTCTGGGCCCTTCTGTTCGTGTAAACGCGGTTGCACCCGGACTCGTGGACACACCCTGGACCGCGGAGTGGACCGATGCGCGGACCGTCGTCGAAGCGATCGCACCCCTGCGACGAGTCGCGGAGCCCGACGACGTGGCGCGGGTGATAGTTGACGTTGCGCAGGCCAGCTACATGACTGGCGAAGTGGTGACCGTAGATGGTGGCATGCATCTCCGATGACCGACTACTCAGGCGCAAGAATTCCGGAGCCGGAGGCCCACGATGTGACGGCCGAGCCGGAGGCCCACGGTTGACGGCCGAGCAACCAACCCACGATGTGACGGTCGAAATGGTCGGCTCCGTTGCAGTTGTCTGCATCCGTCGTCCTCCGCACAACCTCCTGACCGAGCCGGCTCTCAGGTCCCTAGCCGACGCGTTGCACGCGCAGGTCGACCACGCGAGGACCGCCGTGGTCTGCTCTGAAGGACGGTCGTTCTGCGCGGGGGCCGACTTTCGCTCCGGCGTGGCACCCGATCCAACCAGTGCGACCACTTTTGAAAGACAGACTGCGGCGTTCTACAAGCAGGCCGAAAGGGTATTCGCAGCTCCTATCCCACTCGTCGCGGCGGTTCAGGGCGCGGCAATCGGAGCCGGGTTCGGGCTGGCTCTTGCATGTGATGTGAGGGTCGTAGGAACACGAGGTTGGTTCCAGGCAAACTTCGTTCGTCTGGGCATTCACCCGGGCTTCGCGCTCAGCTTCACTCTGCCTCGAGCCGTCGGCCAAGGACTTTCGGCCGATCTATTCCTCACAGGCCGTCGCGTGGGAGCCGATGAAGCGCTTTCCTCGGGTATCGCGCAGCACATCGCCGAAGAGGGAACCGAAACCGACGCTGCTTTCGCGATTGCAGAGCAGATCGCGTCAGGTGCGCCGCTTGCGGTCTCGTCGACCCTCGCAACTCTTCGACATGGCAACGCCGAGCGCGCGGCACAAGCGATGGAACACGAGCTGGCCCAGCAAGTGACATTGGCCGGCACCGCCGACGCGGTCGAAGGAGTGCAAGCGATGCTCGAGGGGAGGGAGCCCCGCTTCGAAGGCACCTGATCGGCTCGAAGGCACCTGATCGGCCGCAAGGCATCTGATTGGCCCGAAGGCACCTGATCGGCTCGAAGGCACCTGATCGGCCGCAGGGCGATCACGAGATCCACGCTTGCAGGATGAACACGCGTGCAAGGATGAAACGGAGATGGACCGAGCCACGATTCAGGTCTACGAGGAGCGTGGATCGAGTTGGGCTGCGATGCGCCGCCCCGGTCGCAGACTCGACGCGATCAATTTCGCCCGCGTCGTCGAAAACGTTGTGGGGAAAGGTGCCGTCCGTGTCGACCTCGGGTGCGGTGGCGGTAGGTACCTGGCGGAAATAGGCCATCCGGCGATCGGCATCGACGCGTCTTTGGCGATGCTCGCGACGTGCCGCCAAGCAGTTCCAGGCTCATCGCTCGTATGTGGGGACCTCGAAGCCATGCCGTTCGGCCTGCGGAGGATAAAAGCGGGCTGGGCGAACATGAGCTATCTGCACGTTCCTCGTGCCGATCTTCCTCTCGCCTTGGCCGACCTGCAGAGGGTCCTGGACGTTGGTGCCCCAATCGACATACAAGTGCTCGCAGGTGATTTCGAAGGAAACGACCTGCCGGACGACGACGTAGGGGGCCGGTTCTTCGCAGCGTGGCAGCCCGACGCGATGACCGATGTCCTCGTAGGCGCTGGATTCGAAGACGTCGAAGTGTCGGTCACAGGAGACTTGCTCAAAGCAAAAGCCGTTCGCGCCCGCACGCTCCCAGACACCGTGAGGGTCGGGATGAAGTTGCTCGTGGTGGGGCTCAACCCGAGTATTTATTCTGCCGACGCAGGTGCGCCGTTCGCCCGACCAGGCAACCGCTTCTGGCCGGCGGCCACTGCTGCGGGAGTCGTCACCCGCGAACGCGACGCTTTCCACGCACTGAAAGTCGACGGCGTCGGAATGACCGATCTCGTGAAAAGAGCGAACGCTCGTGCAAACGATCTGACAGTCGACGAGTACGCGGACGGATTCAGCCGAGTCGAGCGACTCGTCCGGTGGTTGCGTCCCGGTGCGATCCTGTTCGCCGGACTTGCCGGATGGCGCTCGGTGGTCGATCAGAAAGCTCAACCGGGTGTCCAGACAAAACGGATCGGCGGCAGGCCTGTCTACGTCATGCCATCGCCGAGCGGAGCAAACGCTCACGCACCTCTCGATTCGTTGATCGAGCACATGCGGCGCGCCTCGGCGTTGGCGGAGAAATCCTGAGAGCCTCGTACCGTAAGCGTCCTCACGGGCCCTACTCGTAGACGAGCACGCCCCGTATGTTCTTCCCGTCGCGCATGTCCTGATAGCCCTCGTTGATGGCGCTCAGCGGGTACGTAGCGGTCACCATCGAGTCGAGATCGAGTTGGCCCCGCTGATAGAGCTCGAGAAGCTTCGGAATGTCGCGTCGGATGTTCGCCGATCCGAAGAGTGAACCGATCACCTGCTTCTCATACAGAGTCAGCTCACACAGGCTCATGTTGACGTCGAACTCGGCGAGCGGATGGATGTTGGTCACCACTACACGCCCCCGCTTTGCAGCGAGCGTCATGATCGAGCTCATCAGAGCCCCGCGGCCGATTCCCATGGCGCATATGACCTTGTCGGCCATCCGGCCCCATGTGACGTCCTCGATGAGTGCCCTCGCCTCGTCGATGCTCGCCGCGCTGTGAGTGGCGCCGAACTTCTCCGCCATCTCTCGTTTGAACGGGACCGGGTCCACGGCGATTATCAGCTCTGCGCCTGCGAGGCGCGCGCCCTGGACCGCACTCGCACCGATACCTCCCACACCTACGACAGCGACCGTTTCGCCGGGGCGGACGTCAGCCGCGTAGACCGCTGATCCCCAGCCTGTGGTCACGCCACAGCCCACCAGGCACGCTCGATCGAGAGGGAGGTCCTCGGCGATCTTCACACATGAAGCCTGGTTGACGACCGTGCGAAATCCGAACGTACCGAGGCAGACCATGGTCTGTAGGTCCCGACCGCGAGCGTGATGTCTTGAGGTCCCGTCCATCTGGAGCCCGATCATGAGCGCGGCGCCCTTGTCGCAGAGGTTCGAGTGGCCCGATGCGCACGACGGGCACTGCCCGCAAGCCGGGATGAAGCCGAAGACCACGTGATCGCCGGGAGAGAGGTCGAACACACCGGGGCCGACCTCCTCGACGACACCGGCACCTTCGTGTCCGCCGATTATCGGTCGGATGCCCGGGAGGTCGTTGGTGACCAGGTGCTCGTCCGAATGGCACATCCCAGACGCGGCCAGCCGAACGAGAACTTCGCCGTGACGGGGAGCATCCAGCTCGATCGGCTCGACCTCCCACTCGGTCGCCTCTTCCCACAAGATCGCGGCCTCGGTCTGCACCGTTACCCCCTCAGGTCGTCGGTGCGGCGATGGTAGACGGTGAGTTCACACGCGCGTAACTCGCAGAACAACGCTTGTTCATACGTGATCCGTACGATGACTTGATGCGGGACGAAGAGCGAGCTTCGACAGGTCGACTCGAGCCCGGAGACCTCGCCCCTTTGAGCGACGATCCGGACATCTTCCTCTCGGATGCACGCGCACCTGGTGACGAGCACGATCGGGGGACGGACAGCCTGTGTGTAGGCGAGGCGCGCTGAAGCCGGATCTTTGCCCTTCCAAAAGTCCGGCGTTCTCGCGATACTGGAGGGTCAAGAGCTCGCGGATGGGGGGTCCCGTCCCAGAGCGATCGGGGGGGTGACCACCTTGCCTCGGGCGTCAGTGCCGTTTGGCGCGGGCGTGACAGGGCAAATGACGCACGTGGACGAAGCTAGGCATGATCGGGCTGCTGCGGAGAAGCTTCGGGGTCCCCGTCTCCCGGAGGATTTCTGGGACACGGTGCAGGATCTCGCACAGAGTGCTTCGCGCTTGAGGGCCAG
>DASPVS010000036.1:0-6341 GCA_035622235.1 Acidimicrobiales bacterium
GACAGCGTCCGTATCGACGATGCCCCGCCAATGGGGCCTGATCGTCACGAAAGAGATGAGGACAGCAACCGCTTGCACGGAGAGCGCGCACCAGAGGACGTCGCTTGCCAAGCGGCTCCCCAGAAATGCAACGACGGTCCCGAGACCGATTCCGACAATTGCCTGGAGCAGACACACGGTCGCGAACACCGCAAGTTTTTCGTTGCACCGCAAGATGGCCAGACAGATCCAGGACAGCGCGAAGAGACCCGACCAGACAACGGTCAGGCGAGTGGAGAGTGGAAAGGGCCCAAACCCGAGTCGCGGACTCCAGAGGGGCCCCGTCGCGTAGACAATCGTCGTGATGACCGTCACCACGACGATCGACGCGGCCAGAAGGTTCCTGCTCCTGCGATCGCCGTCAGGTTGACTGAAGAGCCTCTGGATCCCGATATTGAGCCCCAGATTGGCGGTGTAATAGAGAACGTACAGAAGAGCCAGATCGGCGGCGAATATCCCGTACTGGTGAAGACCAAGCACTCTGGTCATCAGGGGCGTGACGACGACTCCGGCCAGGAGTTGGAGAGACGAAGCGACCATGTAGAGCGAGTCGCGTCGGAACATCGTTCCAACCGTCGCGTCGATACTTGGGGCCTCCCGGACACCAGGCGCGCCCGTCGGAGCGTGTGCGTCGACCTGTTGCGGGTCTCGCTCTTCGAAGATCACTCCGATCGCACCCGCTCCCTCAGGGGTCGCATGTGAAAGCCCCTTTCCACGGCCCTTGCGTCGGCCTCCGGTGAGGCCGAAGATCCGGCCGGTCCGGCGATCATTCCACCAAGTTCCCCCGTGCCATCGCCCATCACCGCCGAGTACCGACTCACCAATTGTGGGTTCACGGCCAGTCCGGAGCGACCAGCATCCGGGGTCGCTTCCTCGGGAACTCTGCCCCTCTTCGTCGACGTCATGCCTTCCCGCTCCGTCTTCCCTTTCGGACAGCCGAGCTCAAACCGACACCGCCGGATGGCCTGCGCCGGGGGCTCCTCGCACGGTTGCACCTCGGCCGGCTGACCACCTCGGCAGCCGCCGCCCGCTGCACGCCTATCGAACGTCTCTGCCGCCTGCCGCTTCCCGGACGCTCCGGACCGATTCTCGCCAATAATTCCAATAACCGTGATGCTGCAGACGGACATAGTTCCGAGAGGGGACCAAACCACCTACCGTAAATGCCATGGCACGACCCAGCGGCAGCCGAAACGCCCACCCGGCAGGATGTCGGGCGACCACACTGCTCCCATTCCATCCCATTGCCTGCAGCCGCCACCGCTTGAGCACCGACAGGTGACGAGATCTCTCCCATTCCTTTGTCGCGCCGGGAACGATGCTGTCTAGCGCCGTCCGAGCAATCTCCTCAAACCATGCAAGACCCGTCAGCGCAAATGCCCGATGCGATCCCTCGGGGCCGAGGTACGTCATCAACGTGAAGACGTCTCGCCAGCTCTGAAGGCTTGGGTCCTCCTTCCAAAGGTCGTTCAGGACATGGAGACACGCGATCGCGAGGCAGTCACTGGCGGACGCGAACCTGACCTCCATTCCGGCCAGGATCCCTTCCTCCGATCGATGCACCATCTCGTCAGCCCGCAGCTTTTGGGAGAATGCCCAGGGGGCAATATGATGGTGAAGGTCCAGATTCCCACCTCTTGAATCATAGAAATTCGCCCCTTCGACGCACAGGCGCTCGAACCAGGGCCAGGGCTGGACATGGCCTTCCCGCCGTTTGAACCCGCAATCGGCGAGCACGGTGACCGCGCTCCGATAATGGCGAGGAGCAACCATGATGTCGATATCCGAGAAGAACCGCGTATCGGGACGACCATAAAAGCGCGCTACTGCTGGACCCTTAATGACCACGAACGGGATGCTCTTGTCCCGCAGTGCCTGCATGGGTCTACGCGCCGTGAACTCGATCGCCAGCGACTTGGTCGCATCGTTCAGCGAGGCACGATGGAAGACTTCGGACGCGAGCCCCGAATGGTCGCCGCTATTCTCGTGCTCGAGCTGCAATGCAACTGCCGCTAGGTGCGAGGCACGGATCGTCTCGGCCTCGCGCTCCCAGCTCGGATCATGCGGTGGAACGAAAGGCTCGGTCACTCCCGCCACGAGACAGCCCTTGACCGCGGGACCCATTTCCAAAAAAGCCTTGGGCAAGATCTCCATTTCTCTTCCGATGCTACATCCAAGCTGCCACTGGTCTGCAGTACCCGAACGGTTGGCGAGCGTCAGCTGCCTCCTCGCCGGCAAGTCTGCGGGAACCTCCGTCACCGGTTCGGACAGGGCGGCCATCGATTCATTGCCACCGCGCGCGTCGTTCGAGCTCGAACGCTCTCGCCCGTTGCAGTCGTGATTGATCAGGCGAACAGCTTCTCGAGCAGTGGTGGCGGCTTCCACGATGCAGCCAGGTTTTCCAGGTGGTCACCGTCCGAGCCATCAGTCGACCGGTGCGGGAGGTGGGCGAGAGCCTCCTCCGAAAGGTGGAGGCCGGACACACCTCGGAACTCCGGTGAGGCAAGCTCTCGCACCCAGCCGAATATCAGTTGATCGGGATCCGCCTCGGGGTAGATCTGTCGAATCGCCGAGTGGATCGATTTCCGATCGGGAAGATTGACGATCAAAGCCAGCAACAGACGGTGGTGCGATGCACGGAGCAGTCCTCTACGAGCGAGCAGCCGTCCACGGCGGAGATCCTCTGCGAACATTGGCTCGAGCAGCGGTCTCAGAGCGCTGTCGCGTCGGCCCAGTCTTTCGATCAGTGCACTGAGTCCAGAGGGATCCCCGAATCCACGAGCCCAATCGTCGCAGACTCGGAATCCGGTCCAGAGATCCTGGGAGGCGACGACGTCGAGTGCCACGTCGAGTGCCGTCGTCTTGTCGAGTCGATGCAGTGATCGAAGGCCTCGCATCCTCATCGCAAAACGGTCATCGACAGAGAGGGCGTCGATTCCAACACCCGGAAGGCGATAGTCGTACTGCGGATAGGGGAGCTCGGACCACGAGTTCCGAACGACGACGGTCACCGAGGGTCGTTCTAGATGGAACAGCGCATGGATGAAATCATGGCCCGCCACAATGGCTCGTACATCTCCCGGCCAGAGGATCTCTGGATGCTCCATGACCAATTCGCCGGCGAGGAGATGCCCTTCGGCCAGGGTTTCGCCGGACACGAACCGGTACGGCACATGGAGGCTCGAACCGCACAGGACGCGAAAGGCTCCGTCAAAGCCGTGCTGGTGGATCGAGGTCGTACCCTCCATCCAGGTGATGGCCTGGATCTCCAGTCCGTCCCCTCGGAACATCACCGTGGGTGGCTGCCCGAACTCGTCCGACGCCTCACGCTGCCGTGGCAGCTGGTCGCCACGCGCCAGCAAGCTGAGAATTGAGCCCGTAGTCAAGGTGTCCGGAACGGGAACCTCACAAAGAGCACCCGCGGCGATTTCAGGTAGGAGAACGGCCGTTCGTCCAGCGCTCGTCCATCTCTGATCGACCAGCTTTCCAAGCTGATCGAAGTAGTCGAGCGGCCCTACCATGCCTCGAGCGTAGCGGTCTTCAGGCGCGCCGGAACGGGTACTGGCGACCATCGACTGCTCGGACGGATACCGCGATCGCCCGGCGTGACCCTGCCTCAGTCATTGTCATGACCGTCCGTCGACCGCGGATGTACGCGTCGCCAGCCGATCACCACGACCGGCTCGGCGCGGGATGTGGACTACCCCCCGACGAGGGCGTTGACGACCGAGGCCGGAAGGTCGGGCTGCTTGGCTGGATTTTTCTTCTGGATCCATGACCAGTACGTCCAACCAACACCGTTGCCCTGCGCATAGGTCAGAAACGACGCAGTGTCCTGGACAAAATTCCCATCGGGCTGATTGTTGCCATTTTGGTTCCCGACACTGTCGAAGCCGTAGAACTCGCCCACATACAAGGGGACGTCCCATTGCTTGGCTCGAGCCTCATTGGCCATCAGTACGGCCGCTCCACTGACCGGAAGGGGAACCTGGCCGGCACTCGGTTGGGACCAGTAGTCCTGGTGGAGGTGGATGGACAAGACGACGTTCGCCACCGGAGGAAGGCTGTGGAGCTCGAAACTGGCCGGCTGCTCCCTGTCCTCGAGGATGATCATGATGTTCGGGTTGGCTTGATGGATCAGTGGGGCTACATAGCCGTAGAACCCCTCGAGGTCGGCTGAGGATCTCGAACAATACGGCTCGTTGACCACATCCTGCCCGATCACTGTGGGGTCGTCCACGTACTGCGCATCGACATAGGTTTCCGCCGCAGCGAAATCCGACCACGCCGTGCCTGGCACTCCGGGTTCGGTTCGTCCGGAATAGAAGTTGCAGGACGCTTGCTGGTAGGTCTCCGAGCTTGCATCCGGATTGAGCCAAATGGGCATCCCCGTCCCAGGGCATCCCGCCTTCTTCGATGCAGATCCCGTGGTGAATGCAGGGCTCCAACTCGATTGGAACATGTTCAAGATGACATGCAGGTGCGCCGCTCCCAGCTGGTTGATTTCCGTGTCCAATGCGTCGACGTACGTCGTGTTCCAGTGATGGATGATCGAGCCACTCGCCAACACTGTCGGTGCCGTTGGTTCGAGGTTCTGCCAGCTGATAAGGAGCCGCACCGTATTCACGAAGGGGTAGGAAGCGATCTGTCCGACCTCGGCGACGGTCAGCGGCCGCCACGCGTCGTTGCAGATTCCCGGAATGCTCGAACCCTGGGCATTGCTGACCTCCATACCCTGAACATTGACCCCCGTGAGCTGAACGACCTGGCCGGTGGCGCTCACGAACTGTGTGCCTTCCGCCCTGACCGCCCCTCCAGCAGATGACCTGTTGGAAGGAACGCTTGTACTCGTAGTCGTGGTGGACGATGTGGACGCACTCGTGGTCGTCCCACGATGGAGACCGAACCAGACGCCCACTCCGACCAACCCCGCAACAACGAGCAGGGCAAGCAGGACCATGCCACGGGACCGCACCGTTCTACCGTAACGCGATCCACGAACCTGCCGGCGTCGCAGCATGTCCCAAACAACACCCGACGCGCCAGAGACGAATATCGGACAGCGGTCGAGGAAGGGCACCGAACGGGCGGTGGCTTGGCACGACGTGCCGTCCGGTACACCGTCTCGCGATCAACCGATCTTCAGATCATGCCCCCCGGCAGAGAACGATCCCCTCTGGCTACACCGAGGCCGTCGTCTGCTGACGCCCGTCGACATCCGCTGTCCTCACTCCAACGGGCGGGGGCTTCCGGAACGATGAAACAGCAGGGGTCATGCGACCGATCGGGAATTTCTCACCTGATGGGTCAGGGCTGTGGTCCTCCCTGCTCCTCAGGGTTCTTTCCTGAACACCAACCAAGAGCAGATCGGCCCAGCACCCATCACAGAGCCAGTGGTACCTGCGACCGGTGCCGAGGCGCTGCCGGTCGCCTCCACTGACCTTGTTCAACGGCTGTTTCCATCCGCATCGGTGACATGCAGCATGGCGTGGCCCCATTCTCTCCTTCACCTCCTTGCCCGTGCCTGCATCGGTCGCTCGTGGTCGCCGGTTCCCCGGTCGCCAGCCAACGCACGAAGTCGAGAATCTGAGAGATCTAAGGAGATTCCTCACCTGGACCCAACATTCTGATCTGTGGCACGCAGAAAGGGGACCGCCGACGCAGTTCTTCTCGACGCGCGCCAAACAGGCAGTCGGCCACTGACTCCTGCGCGATCGTACCGAGTAGGTTGAGGTAATGGGGGGATACCGTCGCCGTCGGGGATTCGCCATCGCGGTGGTCGTGGTTGGCCTGGCGGCAGTCGTGTACCTGGTCGTGCACCTCTCGATCTCCCGTAGTCCTGCAACCCGGCATCCATCCGCGTCGAATTCGACTGCAACCGCGTCACCGTCGGGGTCAACCGGTTACCGGACCTTGGGCAATCAGATCATCGGACCGGATGGCCGGTCTTTCCTGCCGTACGGCATAACGGTGTTCGGTCTCGCATATCCCCACTGGCAACAACGGGTGAGCTCTGATGAAGACCAGATCCGCGCGACGGCCCAATATTGGCACGGAAACACCGTACGGTTAATGATCGCCCCCACCAACCTCCTCCAGAACAATCTCCCCGACAATCGTCACTTCATGAGGGCAATCCGACGGGAAGTGTCGACAGCCGAATCCTATGGTCTGAACGTGATCTTGACGGCGCAATACGAGAGAACGACGAAGCTCCGAATGCCGGACTCGAGCACATTGCGATTTTGGAGGATCCTCGCAGCGCGTTACAAAGGCGACGACCGCGTATGGTTCGACTTGTT
>DASPVS010000037.1:0-6093 GCA_035622235.1 Acidimicrobiales bacterium
CGGCCCGACGATGAATGACCAGGAACGATCGGCGAATCTAGCGAGCCGCCATGTCCGTGGTGAAGAGGGAGATCTTCGGGCCGGGCGAGCCGCCCAGCACTGACACCTCTAGACCGGGCGCGCCCGCGGCCCGGCCGGCGGCGCCCGAGCACCGAAAGCTCGGTCCCGTGGTCCTGACCTACCTCATGGGGCCCACGGCGCTCGTCATTCTCCTGCTGTTACGCAGCGTCGGAGCCGTCAGTCGTCAGCCGGTTTGGATATGGGTCGGGCTGTTCGTCGCCATACCCATCGTGAGCATCATGGTGGACCGGCGGTTCGAACGCAGGCCGTCCAGCTTCACGCTGCATCTGAGGGTCGCCGCGAACGCCGCTGCGGTCACCTCCGTCATATACCTGACCGGCTGGGGCCCGGTCCTCACAACCGCGTACATCATCATCGGCATCGAGAACATCTTCCGAAGCGGCTCCCGGGTCTGGAAGGTTTCGCTGTTCTGGAGCCTCGTCGGGATTTCGATCGGCCAGATCCTCGTCCTCCAAGGCTTGGCGCCCTCGTTCCTGTCGACTGCCCAGGCCCTCACGCTCGGTTCCCTCGGGACGGTCTTGATGGTGTTCATGGTTCGACTCACCGGAGCCACGAGCGAGCAGAAGGAGATGGCCGAGTCGTCCGTGCGCACGAGTGAGGAGCGCTTTCGCTCGCTGGTCCAGAACTCCTCCGACACGACACTCGTGCTCGGCACCGGCGGTGTAGTCGCCTATGCGAGCCCGGCCATCGCCTCTCTGCTGGGCCGAGAGCCGGAGACGGTCGTCGGCACACGAGCCCTCGACCTAGCCCACCCCGAGGACCGCCAGCGCGTGGAGCTCGAGCTCACGACACGACTAGCCAACAACCCGCTTACGGATCCGATCCAATTCCGGATGGCCACGACGGACCGGTCGTGGCGGCACGTCGAGGCGGTCGTTACCGATCTCCGAGACCGTCCGGCTGTAGCCGGGTATGTAGCCAATGTGCGAGACATCACCGAGCGCAAAGAGGCCGAGTCCCTTCTCGCTCACCAAGCGCTCCACGATCCACTCACGGGCTTGCCCAACAGGTTGCTCTTGGTCGACCGTCTCCAACAGGCGCTGGCGCGCAGTCGTCGTCAACGACGTTCGGCCCCTACGGTCATGTTCCTCGATCTGGACCGGTTCAAACTCGTAAACGACAGCCTTGGCCACGGTGCAGGCGACCAGCTGTTGATCCAGGTGGCGAAGCGACTAGAAGAGATCCTCCGTAGCACTGACACCGTGTCTCGCTTCGGCGGAGACGAATTCGTGATGGTGTGCGAGAACATCACGGACGAGAACACGGCCGTGGTTCTCGCCGAAGAGGTGAAGCGAGCACTGGAGGAGCCCTACACGATCAACGGCGGGACAGTGTCGGTCGGGGTGAGCATCGGGGTCACTTTCGTAGACGAGGACTGCGCGAGCGTGGACGAGCTCCTGAGCGAGGCCGATTTCGCCATGTACCTCGCTAAATCGCGCAGCGAGACCGGTCGCGTGCAACTCTTCGATCGCGCGGCTCGAACGACTGCACGACAGCGCGTGGACACAGAAACCTCCCTCGCGCGTGCGCTCGAGCGCGGGGAGCTGCGCGTCTTCTATCAGCCGATCGTCGATGTTCGTACGCGACGCCGCGTGGGAGTCGAGGCCCTGGTCAGGTGGCAGCACCCGACGCGCGGTCTCCTCGCCCCGAACACGTTTTTGGAGGTTGCGGAGCAAACCGGTCTCATCGTCCCGATCGGAGCTTGGGTACTGGGAGAAGCTTGCGAGCAAGTCGCACGGTGGAACGCCAACCTTGCCCCCGAGGACCAGATATCGGTCAGCGTTAACCTCTCGGCCCGCCAACTGGCGGAGCCGGACCTGGCTCAGCGCGTTTCCGACACCTTGAGCCAGGCGCGCGTAGACCCACGCTCGGTTCGCTTATATCTCGAGATCACCGAGACCCTCCTCCCGACCGACCACGAGGGAGCTCGCAGGCATCTCTTCGACTTGCGCCAGCTCGGGATCGACCTGGCGATCGACGATTTCGGAACCGGTTACTCGTCGCTGCGTTATGTCCGCGATCTCCCGATAAGCATCGTGAAGATCGATCGCTCCTTTGTATCCGGACTCGGTCGGTCACGTCAGGACGAAGCGATAGTCCGTGCGGTGGCCGAGCTCGCGCACACACTCGGACTGCAGGTGATCGCCGAAGGCGTGGAGACCGAGCTGCAGCTGGCCAAGCTCGCGGGCTACCCCTGCGACTTCGCACAGGGGTTTCTCTTCGGACGCCCCCAGCCGGCGAACGCCTTTACCCCATCTGCCCCACAGGCTGCGGAAGAGACCGACGAGCACGCGGGCTCCCCGAGTCTCATGCAGCCGTAGCCGGATCCACGTTCGTCAATTTGAAAACCGGATAGCCAGGAGCGATCCGACGAAGATCGGCGTCCGGCGAGTGCGGATCGACTCCGTCGAAGAACATCCCGACTTCGAACTTCCACTTCTTCAGATACGCACGGAGCAGCGCCGGTTTGTCGTCGTCCTCGAGCTCTTCGAAACCGAAAGCCTCAACGTGGCGTCCTACGACCAGCTCTCCTCTTCCTGCGGCCCGGAGGTTGCGGACCCACTGCGTCTCTCCCCTCGGCGCTACGAGGTAGCGATCGACCCCTTGGTCGAGCAAGTTGACCGGCGTCGTGCGCAACTCCCCGCTCTTGCGACCCCGCACTCTGAGTATCCGTGATCCCCGAACGCTGATTCCGATCCTGGTGAGAAAGATCATGATGTGGTTCGCCACGTTGCGGGTGAACCAGTCCGGGCGCAGGTACCGGTCGGGATTAGGTCTATTCGTCATCGAGCTGAACCCTCCCTCGTGTCGATCGCTTGTCGATGGCTCGTTTGAGAGCACTGCTCTCGTATGTTAGCAGTGTTCTCGACGAGAGGCCCGCGTGTCAAGGCGATCATGGACCGGCGGCCTCGCCGCCAGAGTGGGCGTAGGGCGAGGTGTTTCGAGCGGAGCGATTACTTCAGGAGCTTCAGCAAGAGCAACGTCACGAGAACGATCACAACGCCGATCTGTATGAGCAGCCGCGAGCGAAATTCGATCGACCAACGACGTCTGGAGCGCCCCGACTCGGCCTTAGCCGTGCTCGCCTTGTTTCCATCCGTGCTCGGTTTGCGGGCCGCCTTGCGTGTGCCAGCGTCAGGGGGCACCGGAGGGCGTGTCCTCGGTGAGGCAGCGGGCGGCCGGTTCCTGTCGACGACCACTGTCCTCGGACGGTCGGAGCTCGGTCGCCGCTCGGCGTCCGGAGCCACGTGGGCCTCGGGAATGCTGGTCGGACGGGGGTCGGCACCGCTGACAGGCACCGCGTGCGTGGGCACTGAGTCTTGACCTGACTGAGGCTGCGACCCGTTGGTCGAATTGCCCTCTGGCCGAAGCGACGGATCCTCCAATGCGCGTGTCAAAAACGACACGACCTGGCCCTCGAACGCATCGCTGAGAAGGGCTGCCGCTGCATGGCCGGTCAGACGATGCTCCGCCGCATCTGCTTGTCCTACGACCTCAGCCAACTCGCGGCGAAGGGCCTCGAGCTCGCTCTCCGTTCGACCCCTCAGCTCTTCGATCGTCTCGGCGGGTAGGGCTCTTGGGCCCTCGAATCCTGTGGGATTCTCGGGCGCCGCGGGTGGACCGATCTCCCACTTCCGCTCGTCCGAATTCATGCTTCACTCACTTCGACATTCGATGTGGGCGACCTCAGCCTGCCCCTTCGTGCGGTTTCCCCGTCGGGCTTTCAGGTTCACTGCGAGTGTAAGCCGAGACCACGTATTCACCCAACCTCTGCTCGAACTCGGCAAGACGACGTTCGAGCTCGTGGGCACGAGCGAGGCGTGCCCGGGCTTGGGTGATTGCCTCCTCGAGAGCGCGACGCTCCGCAGCCGAACGGCGGATGTAATCGTCGATCGCAGAGTGATTATCGAAGCTCATTTTTCCACCGGCGTTCATCCAGGAGCGGGCCCAAAATCAATTCAATCTCAAATACGGCCGCCGGCATCGTGCGATCAGCCGAAGCGCCCATGTACATAGTCCCAGGTCCGCGGGTCTTGCGGCTCGTTGAACATCGCTTCGGTAGGCCCGTGTTCGACTATGTAGCCGGGAGTTCCATGTTCGGCCAGGAAGAGAGCCGTGTAGTTCGAGACCCTTGCTGCTTGCTGCATGTTGTGGGTCACGATGACAATCGTCACCTCCGTACGGAGGTCGTCGATCGTCTCTTCGATACGCCGAGTCGATGTCGGATCGAGTGCCGAACAGGGCTCGTCCATGAGCAGCACCTTCGGCCTCATCGCAAGGGCACGGGCTATGCAAAGCCGCTGCTGCTGTCCTCCGGAGAGGGCTCCGCCGGGCTCGCGTAGTCGATAGGACACCTCGTTCCACAGGCCTGCCTTTACGAGGCAGTCGTGGACCAGCTGATCCTTGTCTTGCTGCGGCTTGCGGCTTCCGGTGAGCTTCAACCCTGACAACACGTTGTCAAAGATCGACATCGCGGGGAACGGATTCGGCTTTTGGAAGACCATTCCGATGTTGCGACGCGCCTCGGTAAGCCTCTTCCCTGCGTCGTAGATGTCGCTCCCGTCGAGCAAGACCTCTCCGGCCATCGACGCTCCCGGCGTGAGCTCGTGCATGCGATTCAAAATTCGCAAGAAGGTGGACTTTCCACATCCTGAAGGGCCGATCAGAGCTGTTACCTGGGCCGCCTCCATGATCAACGACACGCGGTCGAGCACTTGGTGGTCCCCGAACCACGCCGAGATCTCCCACGCTTCGAGCGTGGACGTAGTCACGCCGGCCAGACCCGTTGGGCCGCGGGCAGGAGTGGTTCCTACTCCTATATGTCTCTCGGTCGTGCTCAAGAAGGTTCCCCCCAACAGGTATTGCGGTCGGCCATCACATCAGGTTCGGCAGGAGCAGGGAAGCATGGTCCGCGACAAGGTAACCGACAAGGACGAGAGGTCCGACAAAGATGATCCAGGCTTGGACGTGACCTTTCCTATTCCAGGTCCACAGTGCGCACGCAGCCAGTACGGCGAGCGCCAGAAGCCAAAGTGCAAGGACCCAAATACCGCCTGTGTCGCTCGCCAAGGGCAGTTCGTCTCCGGGAAGGTTCCTCGGTGCCACGACAGGACGTTGTGTAGGAACCGGATATCCCACGATGTTTGCATCCACGTAGACGACACCCGAGGGAACGAAATCTGACTCCTTCGCGGTCACCAATGTGATCCTGGCACCTCCGGTACCGATCGGAGGAACTCTCTGGTCGCCGGTTCTTATGTCGGTGACCCGGAAGACAACTGTATTCGAGGGACCGTTCTGGACGGTCACAAGTATCCGTGCGCCCTTTCGCAGTTGAGCGATTCCGGAGAAGGGTCCGCCATAGGTGGCAGCCCGTCCATAGATCACGCTCGTTCCGAGACCGCCCGGAAACACCGTCGATGGCAGGTGACCCGGTCCCGATTGCAAGACCTCGCTATTGGTCCCCTCATCGACGACCTGTTTCAAGTGGAGGGAAGGGATCGACAGAAGGGCGATCGGGGTGCCGAGCGCAATTTGACGGTGTGCGGTCACCGGACTGACGGGAGCTGTACCCGCGGCGAGCTCGTACCGAAAGCGAGCAAGCTCTTTGTACTGCGCAGCGTTCTGCTCGAGCCGGCTCACGAACGCCAAGTTCAGCGCGAAACCGATCGACACAGCGGCGAGCATAAGAAGACATACCCGCACGACGCGCGATGCCGTCGACTCCTTGGATGCACCCTTGTGGGATTGGTCACCCGGCTCGGTGGTTCCTTCGAGCTCGGGCGTATGCGAGCCAGGGACGTCACTGCCCGGGCGCCGGAATGCGACGACGGTCTGTGAGCTCACCTGATCGACCGATCCCGTTGCGTCACTTATGCGGATCGGTTGGCGATATCGCGCCGAAGTCTCATGCTGACGCCCCAAAGAATCAGGCCCAGCCCGATCAACAACATGCCGAGGAGCAGATCCCTCGCGGCCCAACCTCCTGTAAAGGCAAGCGATCCTGAGGAT
>DASPVS010000038.1:0-2203 GCA_035622235.1 Acidimicrobiales bacterium
CCCGGGTCGTCGTCTGCATGATGTAATGCCGGCAGTCCCGTTGCACGGTCATGGTCCATTCTTGCCGAATTGGGCGCATGAACGGGAGTCACCGCAGGCGAAGCCCGCGATAGCGTCGACGTCCGTGGACAAATCGGTCTCGCTACGCCAACTGCTCAGGTGGAGCGAGAGTCTTTCCGCAATCGCGAGGACAGGCCTCGGCTTCACCCAGAGCCTCTATGAACGTGAACGATTCGAAGAGGTTCTGCGAGTGGCCGCGGATATCAAAGTGGCAGCGACCGAGGGATCAGAAGGCGTCGAGGACGCGGACCACCACGTCGACGAATGGTTGGGTTCGGTCGGCGAGGGTCTGCCCGGTTACGTGACCCCGAAGCTCGCCGTCGGAGCGGCTGTCGGGAACGACAAGGGTGAGCTCCTACTCGTGAAGCGAGCCGACTCAGGTGTTTGGCTCTACCCGACGGGATGGGCCGATGTCGGATATTCGGCAGCCGAGGTCGTCGTAAAGGAGGTTCTCGAGGAGACCGGTATCGAGGCCGAACCGTTGCGTCTGATCGCCGTGCTCGACGGTCTTCGCCTTGGGTTCACACGGGTTCCTCTCTACTCGCTCGTCTTCCACTGCAAAGCGGTGGGGGGAGAGCTGCGTGCGCACCCTCTCGAATGCGCTGACGTGGGCTGGTTTTCTCCGGACGACCTGCCTCAGCCACTCGTCGGCGCCGAGAGGTGGGGTCGGCACGTGTTCGCTGCACTTCGAGGCGAGCACGTAGACGTCCTCTTCGACAGGCCGAGACATCCGATGTGGCGCGGTGAGATCGAGACCGGCAACGCCGATCCGTAGCGCGCCCGTTCGAGCACGGCACCGCCGCGACTGGCGGGCGGGGCTGAGGGGCCGAGGGATCGATCAAGACCCGACGTCGCCTACGGCCTCCCTCTCCTCCCCCCGGCCGTCGGTGTCGAAACGAAAGCCGACTCCCCGAACCGTCACCAGATAGCTCGGGCGCGCGGGGTCGCGTTCGAGCTTGACCCGCAGTCGTCGGATGTGGGTGTCGAGCGTCCGGGTGTCCGCCAGATCACGCCCGGACCAGAGGAGGTCGATCAGCTCGTCGCGGGTGCGCACCTGTCCCGGAGGGGACAGGAGGAGTGCAAGCAGATCGAATTCCCTCCGAGACAGGTGGACGAGGCGTCCGTCGGCGGTCACTTCCCGTCTGGCCAGATCCACTCGGACCGAACCCGCCACCATCGCCTCACCTCGCTGAGGCACGGCGGCCCGGTGGACGGCGACCGGAAGCGCCGGGGGCGGAGAGACCCTGCGCATCACGGCCTGGATACGAGCGATCAGCTCTCTCAGCCGGTAGGGCTTGGTCACATAATCAGCTGCGCCGAGCTCGAGCCCCAGAACCACGTCCACCTCACTGTTGAGGGCCGTGACCATGATGACCGGAACCGGCGCCAACTCTCGCATCCTCCGGCACACCTCCGTCCCGGCCAAACCTGGCAGCACGACGTCCAACAAGACGAGATCCGGAGGACATTCGGCAAAGCTGCGCAAACCCTCCGTGCCATTTGGAGCGAGCTCGACTTTGTAGCCCTCGTTGCCGAGGCCCGACAAAAGCGCCTCACGGTAGGACTCGTCGTCTTCGACGACGAGTATCCGGACGGGTCCTTCGACGCCGACTCTGGACGCCAGAACCGGAGAGGTGGTCATCTCATTCTCCTTTGCTGACGTCGAGACCCGCCGGGCGAATACCTCTGTGTCATCGATACCGCCAGTCGCGCCGCCGCCATTAGAACCAGCACGAACACGATGAGCATGAGCGCTGCATCATAAGCGAGCCTGTGAGCTTGCGTCTGAGGGAGGTTATAGAAGGTGTACACGGGATAGGTGAGATACGCGACGGGGTTGTGAGTCAGGGGCAACCTCGGGATGCTGTCGCTCCACTGGGCCGTGTACAACAACGGAGCCGTCTCTCCGACCGCGATCGCGGCAGCAAAGATGAGGCCGGTGGCGATGCCTGGGAGCGCGGGTCGCAAAACAACCCTCCGTAGGATGTGGCTGCTCGGCATCCCGAGAGCCTCGGCGCCCTCGCGGTACGAGGTGGGGACGCTGCGAATCGCGACCTCTGTGGAGCGCGTGACATAAGGCACGACCAGAACTGACAAAACGACGAGGGCGGGCAGTAGCCCATAGCCGAGATGCAATCCGCCG
>DASPVS010000039.1:0-7394 GCA_035622235.1 Acidimicrobiales bacterium
GTGCGTATATGTCGAAGGTGCCTGTGCTCGAATCGGCCGAAGATACCTGGGCCGTCCACGTGCCGGTCGCGTCCAGGGCGCAAGAAAGGTCCCCCGATCCGGCGCAGACGGATATCCCCTCGGGACTGAAGATATCGGTGAAGGGATTGAAACCTGTCGAGGTCGCACGGACGTTGACCCGCACGACGTCCCCCGCGCTCGCGCCGAAAGTGAAGCACGCCGTCGTGGTGGACGTGTCGATGTCGCCGGCCTTCGATGGTGCCGCCAGCTTCAGCGCTGCAGTGGTGGAGCACGAAGGACCGCCGGCGAGTGCGTCGCCGTCAGGCGAGACAGCGGCCGTGCCCATCGCCAAAGTCGTTCCTGCCAACAACACAAGTGACACGAGGTGCGTCCTGAATTTCAAGCCTGAGGTAAGGCGCGTCACCTACCTCAGTTTCGACCCGCGCCAGCCGAGGCGCAAACACGGACAACGCAAACGCGGACATGTCGCGTCGGCTGAGCTCAAAGCCGTTGGCCCCCGATATCGCTCAGTAGCCTCCGTAGCTGCTCGATGTCGTCGTGGTAGTCGAACTCGCTGCCGCTCCCGTGTTCGAACCACTGGCCGAACCAGTGGTCGAAGCGGCGGTCGAACCGGTGGTCGAGCCCGCGGGCGTTACCGCGAACCAGATGCCGCTTATTCCCTGTCCGTTGGCCTCGCCGGGTTTGGTGTCACCCACGAACGTGTACAGGGGCGCGCCGTTGTAGGTGACTTGAAGAGTGCCGTCGGACCGCGTGATCGTTCCGAACGTTCCTCCAACGCCGCTCACAGCCGTGATCTTGGTGCCCGACGGAACGGTGAGCGGTGGCCAGGTCGAGGCGCAGCCGCCATTGCAGGTGGACGAACCGTGGTCGGTGGTCAACCTGTAGAGCGTCAGTCCCGAAGCGTTGGTGAGGACGAGTCCAACGTTGCCGGCTTTGTCGGTATGGATCAGTGCTTTCGACGAAGCCGTGGCAGAACTAGACGACGACCCTGTGCTTGCAGGCTTGGCGGGTGGGGCCGAGGTCGTTGAACTGCTCGACGAGCAAGCGGCTGCTAGCAGGCCCGCTGCTACGAGCGCGATCGGCAGTACAAGCATCCGGGCAGTACGCGAAGATCGTTTTTGTCCACTGCTGTTGTTCATTTGCAAAGACCTCCCGCTCCAAAGATGCGTCGGTCGGAATACGGGCCGAGGGCTTGATCCGTTCACCTTTCGTTAACTTTGCACCACATGACGGTACGCGGCCTGACAGGTTCGGGGCATTCTGAAGTCGCGCCGGGATTCGATGCCGCGGTTTTCGATCTCGATGGCCTTCTCGTGGATTCGGAACCCCTCTGGCAGGAGTCCGAGCTGCGCGTCTTCAATGCACTGGGCGTCCCGCTGACCCTGGAGATGGTCAAGACGACCAAAGGCCGTTTCGTGGGCGAGGCTGTGCGTTACTGGTTCGATCGGTACCCGTGGGCAGGGGTGGATCCCGAAACGGTGGTGTCTGACATCGTGACCGAAGTGGCTCGTCGCTTCGAATCGGAGCTCGAGCTACGACCCGGTGCGCTTCGCGCCTTGACCTTCATGCGCGAAAGAGGCCTGAGACTCGCTTTGGCCTCCTCGTCGCCCCGGGCACTGATTGACATAGCCGTGAGTCGGCACAGGCTCGGCGATTGGTTCGAAGTAGTCCACTCGGCAGAGTCAGAGCCCGAGGGAAAGCCCAATCCGGCGGTCTTCCTCACCACAGCGTCGATGCTCGGGGTAGGGCCGGATCGGTGCGTCGTCCTCGAGGACGCCCACGCCGGCGTCATCGCAGCAAAGGCCGCCGGAATGGCCTGCATACTCGTCTGCGACGAAGAGGACGAGGGACAGGCTTTAGGCGCCGACCTTCGTCTCGAGTCGCTGGAGGATCTCGACAACGGATGTTGGTCGGAGTTGTACGGTGGGGTCGTGCCGACCATTTACGACATTCCCATAAAGACACTCTCGGGGGAACCCTCGTCTCTCGCTCCTTACAAGGGCCAGACCCTCCTTCTCGTCAACGTGGCGTCGAAGTGTGGACTTACGCCTCAGTACGCCGGACTTCAGAAGCTGCAGGACCGATATGCGGATCAGGGCTTCACCGTTCTGGGCTTTCCCTGCAACCAGTTTTTGGAACAGGAGCCTGGAACACCTGACGAGATCGCCGAGTTCTGCTCCGTGAACTACGGAGTCTCGTTTCCACTGTTCGAGAAAATCGAAGTGAACGGCCCAGAGCGGCATCCCATCTACGGACAGCTGACCGAAGTCGCTGACTCCCAGGGCGATTCAGGGGACGTCCAATGGAACTTCGAAAAGTTCCTCGTATCGCCCGGCGGCGAGGTCAGCCGATTTCGTCCTCAAGTCGAACCGGAGGACCCGGCGCTGATTTCAGCCGTCGAGGGCGCGTTGTCCTCGACGTGACCGAGACTGCGACGCCGAGCGACTGGGGTTCTCTAGCGGACCGTCTGAACCGGGCGCTGCACTTGGCTGCACCTCCCGTGGCGATCGCGTTCGAGGAGTCGCCGCCTGACCACCTTCCTTGGTTCGACGAGCCCATGTCGAAGCCCACCGGTGACGGCCGCGCCGGAAGAGTGGCAGCCGGTTGCGTCTTTTGGATCAGAGGAGCCGAGACAAGCTTTACGAGCGCCCCGGCTGACCATGGGAATTGCTCCGTCGGGAGCTATACCCACGGTCTCGCCTCGCTCGACGAGGTGGCTGGGAACGGCGACATTGCAACTCTTCTCAACACCGGCTGGGTGACACCAGAAGCGGTGCAGCAGATACCGAGTGTCTCGGAACGCCCTGCTGCGATCTCGTATGGTCCCCTCGCAGATGGGGCCGTCGATCCCGACGTCGTCCTTGTCCGGGTCAACGGTCGGCAGATGATGGTGCTGTCGGACGCAATTCCGGGCTTGCGCATCGAGGGCAAGCCGCAGTGCCACATCGTCGCGCTCGCAAAGGAGAACCACGAACCAGCCGCCAGCGTTGGATGCGCCTTGAGCAGAGCGCGAACCGGCATGAGACCCGACGAGATGACGTGCGCAATTCCGGCCGGCAAGCTCAGCGAAGTGGTCGAAGCGGTGGAGCGAACCGCTGGAGTCGATTCCCTGGTCGCCAAGTACGCGGCAGAGGACGCTCGACGCTTCGGCGCAACGTCCTGAGTAGCTCAGCTCCCTTCGGGGACGAGTAGTTCATCTCCTTTCGGGGACGAGTAGCTCATCTCCCTTCGGGGACGAGTAGCTCATCTCCGCTTCGAGGAGCACTACCTGACCCCCAGGGGGATCCGCACTGGCTCTTCGTTTCAGGTGCTTATGGCCCGAGTGGCGCTTGTGGCGCAGTTTTCCACAGGTGACTATCGCCCCGTGCCCGTGGACGACTTGCGCCACAAGCGCCACAAGCCACATATGCAGTCCAAATCGAATGGGCAAACCCCTACTCGAATGGGCAAACCCCTACTCGAATAGGCAATCCCCCGACTCGAATGGGCAATCCGCCGACTCGAGTGGGGCAAACCCCGAGTCGTCTGGGCAAAGCCCGGCCACGACACGGAGCCGGGAGCAGGAAAGCGGGGGCTCTAATACGACTTCGGCAGGTGTAGCGAATGCTGCGAGACGAAGTTCAGGATCATCTCCCGGCTGATCGGGGCCGTCCGCATCAGTCGAGCCATTCCCCAGAGGTCGGCCAAGCCGAATTCCGAAGCCAGGCCGTTGCCCCCATGAGTCTGAATCGCCTGGTCCAGAGCTCCCAAAGCGGCTTCTGCGGCCGAGAACTTCGCCATGTTGGCCGCCTCGCCCGCTTCGAGGCCTGCGTCGTAGCTCCACGCCGCCTTCTGGGTCATGAGTCTCGAGAGCTCGAGGTCGATCTTTGCTTTGGCGAGTGGGTGAGCTATCCCCTGATGACGACCGATCGGGACGCCCCACACCTCGCGGTCGCGGGCGTAGCGGGCCGCCTTCTCCAAGGAGTAGCGACCGATTCCGCAAGCGGTGGCCGCCGAGATGATCCGCTCGGGATTGAGGCCGAGAAAGACCTGACGCAACCCGTCTCCCTCGGATCCGATGAGGCGGTCCTGATCGACCTCGACGTCGTCGAAGAAGAGGGTGAATTGCTTTTCGGGCGCCACGATCTCGACCGGAATGAGGCTCTTGTCCAGTTTGGGACTGTCGAGATCCACGACGAAAAGAGACAAACGCCCGCGTCCGGTGTCGGGATCAGACCCCGTCCTAGTCACGACCAGGACCGCCTCAGCTTCGTCGCATCCCGATATGAAGTATTTGGTGCCGCGGAGCAGATATGTGTCACCGTCCCTGGTCGCAGTGACAGAGATGTTGTGCGAGTTCGACCCCGCGTCGGGCTCGGTTATCGCAAAGGCCATCTTCAGCTCTGCCGTGGCGAAGCGAGGGAGCCAACGCTCGCGCTGTGACGGCGTTCCGAAACGGGAGATGATCGTCGCGCAGATGGCGGGGGAAACGACCACGAGCAGGAGCGGGCAGCCCTGGGCAGCCAGCTCCTCACAGACGATCGCAAGCTCGCTTATCCCCATACCGCCGCCTCCGTACTCGGAGGGGACGTTCACCCCCAGATACCCGGCTGCCCCCAGCTCGTCCCAGAGCTCGTCGGTCTTTTGGCCCAAGCGAGCCTTTTCGACGTAATAGTCGTGGCCGTACTTGGAGGCGATCGTTTCGACAGCCCGACGGAGCATCTGTTGCTCTTCGGTCTCCGTGAAGTCCATGGTCGTCCTCGTCGCCGTGTCCAGCCGTGTCCAAATTCCCAAGGAGCTCGATCACTTTTGTCGCGGTGACACGTGAACGTCACTCCAGCGTGTGAGTATGGCACCAAGGTGAAGACGGTCGGCTGGGGTCGAGTTCCGGCCGTCGGGGGGCCATTCGTGACGCGAGGACGATGGTGGTGGCTGAGCGTGGAAAAATCCGGGCCGTGAGCAGGCATCCGTTGTGTGCCGTAGTGCTCGCTGCAGGGGAGGGCACGAGGATGCGCTCCTCGCGGCCGAAGCCCCTGCACAGGTTGTGCGGCAGACCGATGATCCTGCACGTCCTCGACGCCCTGGCCGAGCTCCCTGTGGATAAGGTCGTGGTCGTCGTCGGACACCGGGGAGAGTGGGTCACCAAAGCGCTCGTCGAACATTCCCCGCCCGACCTCTCGGTCGAATTCGTCGAACAGCCTGAACAGACCGGTACTGGGCCGGCGCTGGCCGTAGGCTTGACAGCGCTTCCCGAGTGGCCCGTCGACGCCGAGGCGACGTAGTTGTCCTACCAGGCGACACGCCGTTGGTCCGTCCACCCACCCTTGCTGGGATGGTGCGGCACCATCGGGCAACCGATGCAGCCGCGACTCTCCTCACGGCTGTGCTTTCCGATCCGGCTGGCTACGACCGCGTGCTCAGGGGAAAAGAAGACTCGCTGGTGGGCGTAATGGAGTCGAGCGAGCTCACCCACGACTCGCGGAGCGCCGACGAGGTGGCCACTCCGATCCACTGTTTTCGCCGGGCCGTGCTAGCCGCAGCGCTGCGCAGGCTGCGACCTGCCGAAGCGACCGGTGAGTACGCGCTGACCGGGGTCTATGCGGTCCTTCACGACGCGGGCTACAAGCTCGAGTCGCTCACTGTCGACGACCCGATGGAGGCAGCCGGTGTCAACGACAGAGCGCAACTCGCGGTTGCGGAGTCGGAGTTGCGCTACCGGATAAACGAACGGTGGATGAGGCGTGGCGTGACGATGTGGGACCCGGAGCGGACCTACGTGGACGCCGGATCGGTGTTGGCTCCAGACGTCGTCATCCTCCCGGGCGTCGTCCTCCAGGGCCGCTGCACCATCGAGAGCGGTGCGGAGATCGGCCCCGATTGTCACCTCGTGGACTGCGTCGTCGGCGAGGGCGCAGTCGTTTCTTCCACCCATGCGCGACACGTCCAGATAGGTGCGAGGTCGGTCGTAGGGCCGTTCGCGGTTTTGGAGCGCGGGTCTGTGGTCGGAGACGGCGACACGGTTCCGCCGTTCAGCAATTTCACCGCCTGAGCGTGCAGAAGGTGAGTTCTCAACAAATCTTAAGGAACCTTAAGGAAGCGGTCGGGCACTCAGTCGTCTAATCCCGTCTGATTCAGTCGGCTTTTCGACACACTGTTCGGGGATTCTAGAACTGCACAGGGATTTGACGCTCTTCAAGTGATCAACTAAACCTGCCCGCACGCGGTAGCCAAACGGGATACAGCGGAAATGGTGCACGGTCCGTCTTCGACAAGGCCTTCGGTGGGGCGGCGGCCTGATCTGGTTCGTGCTTCGCTTCCATCGTTTTCGTTTGAGAGATAGACGACTGGATGCGGCGAGGCGTTCAGTTCCGATGTCCGTCGTCGGACGATGGCCGTTCAGGGCGATGGCGATAGAGGATTGGCACAGAGGATCAGATGACAAGCGTCAGCACCCCCAGAAGCCCCTTGTACGGATTCCTGCATAAGCGTGCGCTCCTTCTATTGGCCGCGGCGACGTTAGCGACGGGCATTTCTGCCGGCTTTCAGGCTTCTCCGGGTTTGGCGTCCTCAAATGGAGCTTCGGCCTCCACCTCCGCGCCGCAACACCCGTCGCGGAACTCGGTGGTCCAACCCCCTCGCTCTAACGAACATTCGACCACCACGCCCGCGAAGCTCTCGAAGGATCACGCCCGCACACAGCACACGGGACAAACGGGCAAGTCGCAGTCAGTCCACGTGGGTGTCGCCGGGACATCGCAAGGACACCGCCACAGCGTCACGACCGATACGGGACCTCCCACCTGCTACCTCCGCGGCGTCAACAACAGTGGTGCCGGCCACATTCGAGTGTCAGGTGTCGACCAGGGCAGCGGAATTCAGTCAGTCACTGTGGTTAACCAGGTCAACGATCCGGTGCACATACCCGTTTTCGTTCCAGGAACGAGACGTGTTATCCCGATCATCCTTCGAAAGAAGAACCGCTGGGAGCCGTCGTCGGTGACATTGAAGTTCACGAACATGGGAGGAGCGACCACCTCGTGCAGCTTTGCGTTCCTCGAAGCCGCAACGGGCCATCGCCAGAGCGTGAAGGGAATTAGTTCGGCCGATCACTACATCTTCGCTGCAAACTTCGGGATCTCGTCGATGCTCCTCAAAGCCAACGCTCATGAGTTTCTGGTGAAGATGGAATGGACTTCGAAGATCATCGACGTCGGGAACCATTTCCAGCGAGCGTCGAACTCGCTGTCGGTCTTCGGCGTGAACGGCAAGAGGGACGCCTTCTTGGTGCTCTGGGACGGAAGGATGAACTGAGGGCCCGCCTTTGAGATCGGGCGCGGACAGTGCTCGTGATTAGGGGGAGCCAGGCAAGAAGACGGTGGGGGTCCGGGGAAAAA
>DASPVS010000040.1:0-9189 GCA_035622235.1 Acidimicrobiales bacterium
AACCGAGCTTGCGACACGCCGGGCCGTGGCCAAATGCATCAACGCCACGATCGACTCGATTCCCGGCCTAGTCGTCGGCGCGGCCGACCTGACCGGAAACACAGGTGTGAAGCTCGACGACGGTACCGACCAGTCGGCGACGCACCCGGAGGGTCGCCAAGTCCACTACGGGATTCGGGAACACGCGATGGCGGGCACCATGAACGGCATGGCCCTCCACGGTGGCATCGTCCCGGTCGGGGGCACGTTCTTCGTTTTCAGCGACTACATGCGGCCGTCCGTTCGCCTCGCCGCACTGTCGAACGCGCACGTGATCTATTCATGGACCCACGATTCCGTGGGCCTCGGTGAGGATGGCCCGACGCACCAGCCGATCGAGCAGCTCGCAGCCATGCGCGCGATGCCGAACCTGCGGGTCATCCGTCCCGCCGATGCGAACGAAACGGCGCACGCGTGGCGCATCGCGATGGACTCCGACGGACCAACAGGTTTGGTCTTGTCACGACAGAGCTTGCCCGTCCTCGAGGGGACCGCCGATGCAGCAGAAGGTGTGGCCCGTGGCGGCTACGTCCTGGCCGCTACTTCCGAGACGCCCGACGTCGTTCTTGTCGGAACCGGAAGTGAAGTGCATGTCTGCCTCGGCGCGATGAAGGTTCTGGCGGAGAGCTCTGAAGAACAGACGGTGGGCGCCCGCGTTGTCTCCCTGCCGAGCTGGGATCTGTTCGCCGCCCAAGACGACTCGTACCAAGAGTCGGTTCTTCCGAGCGATGTTCCCACCCTCGCCGTCGAAGCAGCTGCATCGCTCGGCTGGGAACGCTACGCAGACGACAGCGTCACCATCGACCACTTCGGAGCATCGGCACCGGGTGCGACGGTTCTTGACAAGTTCGGGTTCAACCCGGAGAACGTCGCAGCGCGGGCGCGGAACCTCTTGTCCGAAATGCGAACGCGGAGAACGCCATGACGAAAACAAGACTGCAGGAGCTGTGGGACGAGCAACGACAAAGCCCCTGGCTGGACAACTTACGCCGTGACTACATCACCAACGGCCACCTTCAGGAACTGATCGATCAGGGGATCAGAGGGATCACCTCGAACCCCACGATCTTCGCAAAGGCGATCGAGGGCGAGGACGACTACGACGCGCAATTCGCCCAAGAGCTTCGTTCCCACAGCGTGGACCAGGCGTACTGGGAGTTGGTGATCAAGGACATAGTCGACGCCTGCGGACTGCTGCGACCCGTCCACGAGGCGTCGGACGGGGTCGACGGATATGTGTCGGTCGAAGTCGAGCCGAGCCTGGCGCATGACGCCAAGGCGACGGTGGCTGCCGCTCGGGCACTCCACAATCGCATAAACCTTCCGAACCTCTTCGTGAAGATCCCCGCCACGATCGAAGGCGTCGACGCAATTCGCACGATGATCGGCGAGGGCCGTTCTATAAACGTCACCTTGATCTTCAGCTTGGAGAGATACACGCAAGTCATGGAGGCCTATCTGGGAGGCCTGGAGGATCTGCTTGCGAAGGGGACGAGTGATCTCTCCGGTGTCCGCAGTGTCGCCTCGTTCTTCGTGAGCCGTGTCGATACCGAGGTAGACCGACGGCTCGAGGCTGCCGCATCTGGTGCGGGCGAAGGAGCCCGCCAGGAACTTCTGGCCGCTCGCGGAACCGCTGCGCTGGCCCAGGCGCAGGTGGCGTACCAACGCTTCCTCGGGACGTTCCGGGACGACCGGTGGGACGCCCTCGTGGCGCGAGGTGCGAAGGTCCAGCGTCCTCTTTGGGCGTCCACTTCGACGAAGAACCCGTCGTACTCCGATCTCCTCTACGTGGACAATCTGATCGGCCCGGACACTGTGAACACATTGCCGGACCAGACCATCGCGGCATTCCTCGACCACGGCAGTGTGAAGCGTACGGTCGACGACGACCCGGGGGCCGCCTCCGCGAGGCTCGGTCACCTCGAGGATCTCGGCATCGACATGGCAGACGTCGCGAACACTTTGGAAGACGAGGGCGTGGCGAGCTTCAGCAAGTCCTTCGAAGAATTGATCCAATCGCTCACCGACAAGGCGAACGCCCTGTCGAGCCGCGGATGAAGGCGGCGACGTGGCGCAGATGAGCGGGGACATCGACCTCGAATCGACCGACCAGACAACCGAGGTCACTCGTCAAACGGGCCTCGTCGAACCGGCGCCTCCGCTCGCTCTCGTCGTGTTCGGGGCCTCCGGAGATCTGACTCACCGCAAGCTCCTGCCGGCGATAGCCGCACTCGTGGATCAACATGCCGTCGCCGAAGGCTTCACGGTGATCGGGGTCGCGCGTAGCCCTTGGACGGACAAGCAGTTTCAGGACGCCGCCCTGGCGGCAGTGGAATCACCGAGCCAAGCGTGGTCGAAGGTAGTAGACCGATTCCGTTACGTGAGCGGGGAGTACGCGCATCCGGACACGTTCGGCCAGCTTTCGCGTGTTCTGGCCGATTGCGACCAGCAGTACGGGACGTCGGGCAACCGCATCTACTACCTTGCGACGGTTCCCGAGACGTTCGGGTCGATCGCAGACGCGCTCGCCAAGCACGGCTGCAACGTCCCTTCGGGGACCGGGACCTTCGCCCGGTTGGTGGTCGAAAAACCCTTCGGGCACGACGCCGCCAGCGCATTGGCCCTCGATCAGACCCTGCACAAAGGGTTCGACGAGGACCAGATCTTCCGGATCGACCACTACATGGGCAAAGAGACCGTCCAGAACGTGCTCGCCCTCCGATTCTCGAACGCCATCTTCGAACCGATATGGAATCGCAGGTACGTAGACAGCATCCAGATAACGGTGGCCGAGGAGCTCGGGGTGGAGCACCGGGGCGGTTTCTACGAAAAAGCGGGTGCGCTTCGCGACATCGTCCAGAACCACGTCATGCAAGTGCTGTCTCTAACCATGATGGAGCCGCCTGCGAGCATCGACGCGCAAAGCATTCGTGACGAGAAGGTCAAGCTGCTAAGGGCTGTCGTGGTACCCAGTGTGGACGAAGCAGTCGGCGACGCCGTACGGGGCCAGTACACCGCAGGTGTCATAAACGGCGAGGCCGTGCTCGGGTACCGCCAAGAAGAGGGGGTCGACCCGCACAGCAGAACCGAGACGTACGTCGCGCTCGAGCTCGCCGTCGACAACTGGCGGTGGGCTGGTGTGCCGGTCTACGTAAGGACGGGAAAGCGACTCCCCCACCGGGTGACGGAGTTCGCGATGCAGTTCCACAGGGTTCCGCATCTCGCGTTCGGCGGGAACTTGGCCCGAGATCTTCGTCCGAACACTCTCGTCCTCCGAATTCAACCCGACGACGGTATCTGCCTCGAGTTCGGCGCGAAAGTCCCGGGCGAGGCGTTCAGGTTGCGATCGGTCGACATGAACTTCTCGTACGCCGAGACCTTCCCGGGTCCTCAGCCCGACGGCTACGAACGTCTGCTACACGACGTGATGGTCGGTGATCCGACTCTCTTCATCCGCACCGACGAAGTCGAACAGGCTTGGAAGATCGTCGATCCGTTCCTCCAAGCTTGGTCTGAGGAGGGAGTGCCGCTGTCGCCTTACGAGGCAGGGACCTGGGGACCTCACGAAGCAGATCTACTGTTGGCGCGTGAGCTCCACCAATGGCGCACGCCGTGACCGGTGGGTGCCTGACGACAGTAGACCGCCGATAGGGTTCTGGCTGTGACCGTCGACGCCGTTGCCACGCGACCCAACGCGCAGTCCCCAGAACTGATCCGAAGATCGCTCGACGTTCTGAAGAAGCAGGCAACCGAGGTCCGCGCCTGTGCGCACGGGAACCGCGTCACCTTTTCGCCGAAGGTTTTCATTCCGCTCACGAAGTTGTGCAGGGACCGATGCGGATACTGCACCTTCGCTCAGCCACCGGCGCGACTCGCGTCGCCTTATCTGACACCGGACGAGGTGCTGGCGATCGCGCGCGCCGGCGCCGCAGCCGGATGCCACGAAGCTCTTTTCACGCTCGGCGAGGCTCCCGAAGATCGCTACTCCATCGCGAAGAGCTGGCTTTCCGATCACGGGTACGCTTCGACCGTCGAATATCTGGCGTCGATGTGCGCGTTGGTAAGGGACGAGGCCGGCTTGTTGCCCCATTCGAACGCGGGCGCGCTGGATACCGATTCCCTCTCGCTGCTGCGGACCGTGACCGCCAGCCAGGGGATGATGATCGAGTCACTCAATCCCGGTCTCGAATGTCATCTGAGCGCTCCAGACAAGACACCCGAACGGAGACTCGCGACCCTCAACGCAGCCGGCGTCCTTCACATACCTTTCACAACCGGCATTCTCGTGGGCATCGGAGAATCGAGATCTGACCGCCTCGACGCACTCGATGCCATCGCAGCGTCCCACGAAGAACACGGCCACGTTCAAGAAGTGATCATCCAGAACTTCTTGCCCAAGCCCGGCACCTCGATGCACAGATCACCGCCGTGTCCCTCCGAGGAGCTCGAGTGGACGATCGCTGCGGCTCGAGTAGTCCTTCCTCCATCGATCCATCTTCAAGCGCCGCCCAACCTTTCCGACGACCTGAAGCCGCTCCTCGAAAGCGGAATCGACGACTGGGGAGGGGTGTCGCCGGTGACGGTGGACCACGTGAACCCAGAGCGCGCTTGGCCTGCACTGGAGGTGCTGCGCGAGGCGACCGAGGACTCCGGGCTCGTCCTCGCTCCCCGACTGACGCTCTATCCGGAATTCGCCACGGAACCTGAACGATGGCTCGATCCCGGCATGCGTTTCAGCGTGCTCGACAGGTCCGACGCTGAGGGGTTGGCCCGCGAGGACAGATGGTGCTCGGGAGACACAGCCGAACCACCGCAACTGCTCGCTCGGCCGCGCGGGCGGCAACACGAACCGGGAAGATCCTCCGCTGGTGGGGCGGTGGGCGAAGTGCTGCGCGCGATCGAGGCGGGCGAGGTCCCCGGCGAGGACGAATTGGTCGTTCTCTTCTCGGCGCGCGGGCGCGAGGTGAGAGATGTCGCCTCGCTCGCGGACCACATGCGCGCACAAGCCGTCGGCGACGCAGTCACTTGGGTTGCCAACCGAAACATCAACTACACCAACATCTGCACCTTCAAGTGCCGATTCTGTGCCTTTTCCAAAGGGCCGCTCTCACTGAACCTGAGAGGGTCGCCGTACCTGCTCGAGATCGATGAGATCACCGAACGGGTGCGTGAAGCAGAGATCGCCGGAGCGACAGAGGTTTGCCTCCAAGGCGGTATCCATCCGAACTTCGACGGCGACTACTACGTGGACGTGATAAGCGCCGTGCGAGCGGCGTCTGAGCGCATCCACATTCATGGTTTCACCGCGCTCGAGGTGACCGAAGGCGCGAGGCGTCTTAGAGAGCCGTTGGAGCGGTATCTCCTGCGTCTGAAGGAAGCAGGCTTGAAGACGTTGCCGGGCACCGCCGCCGAGATCCTCGACGACGAAGTACGAGCGGAACTCTGCCCGGACAAGATCGACACCGACGAGTGGCTCGAAGCGCACAGGACCGCGCACCGAGTCGGTCTTCGTTCAAATGTCACGATCATGTTCGGTTCGATCGAACGCCCCCGATCGTGGGCACGTCACCTCGTCCGCACACGGGAACTACAACAGGAGACGGGCGGGTTCACCGAGTTCGTGCCTCTGCCCTTCGTACACATGGCTGCACCCATCTATCTACAAAAAAGAGCTCGCCGCGGTCCGACGTTCAGGGAAGCTCTGCTCATGCATTCCGTCGGACGGATCGCATACAACGGTTGGATCCAGAACGTGCAAGTGAGCTGGGTCAAGTTGGGCAGCTCCGGAGCTCGAGAAGCGCTACAGGCCGGGGCGAACGACCTTGGCGGGACCCTCATGGACGAGAACATCTCGCGGGCGGCAGGCGCTACCCACGGACAGGGCATGGACGAAGAGGGCTTCCGATCTCTGGTCGAACCGCTGGGGCGGCGACTCGAACAACGAACCACCCTGTACGACAGGGTCACAGCGTCCTTTTGACTGCCGCGTGACGAATCAACCATCCGACGACAGCGTCGACCCGGCGACGCTCGAGCCCGCGACACCTCCGCTCGAAGCCGACGGTGGGGACCGAGTGCCGGTCAGAGGCTCGAAACGACTGGACAAGAACGAACGCGCCTTCATCGACGGACTGCTCGACTCGATCGGCGTCACCGAACGCCATGACCTCTACAGGGCGATTCTCGGGACGGTGCTCCGGCTCGCCGAAGAGCACACGGACGCTCTCGACCTCAAGCTGACGAGTGCCGCACTTGCGGAGATGGCAGAAGCGTTCCGCGTCTTTCGTCCTTACCGTGGCGCTCGGAAGGTGACTTTCTTCGGCTCTGCGAGGACCCGACCAGATGACCCGCTGTACATACAGGCGCGCGAGCTCGCAGAGCGCGTGGCGCGGCACGGCTGGATGGTGGTCACGGGTGCGGGGCCGGGGATCATGGCGGCCGGAATGGAGGGAGCCGGACGCGACCAGTCCCTAGGCGTGAACATCAGACTTCCGCACGAACAGGGAGCCAACCCGTTCATAGCGCAAGACCCCAAGCTCGTGGAGATGCGTTACTTCTTCACGAGGAAGCTGATGCTCATAAAAGAGTCGGACGGTTACGCAGTGCTTCCAGGCGGCTTCGGAACGCTCGACGAAGCCTTCGAGCTGCTCACGCTTCTCCAAACGGGCAAGGCTCAACCCGCTCCACTGGTCCTTCTCGATGTGCCGGGCGGTAACTACTGGAGCGGGTGGGAGACGTTTCTCGACGAACAGGTTCTCTCCCGCGGCTTGATCGCCCCTGAAGATCACTTCCTCTACAAGGTGACCTCCGACGTCGAGGAGGCGGCTCGCGAGTTGTTGGGTTTCTACCGGAATTACCACTCTTGCAGGTGGGTGGGCGATCTGCTCGTCGTGCGTCTGGAACATGCGCCTACGAGGAAACAGATCCAAGAGCTGAACGAGGAATTCAGGGACATAGTGACCGAGGGGTCGATCCGTCCGACCAAGCCACTCGGACCGGAGCGGACCGGCCACGATCACCTCGACCTCGCTCGGATCTGCTTTCGCTTCAACCGGCTCAACTACGGACGTCTGCGACAGTTGATCGACACGGTCAACACGTTCGTCTGATGATCGCTCGGGCCCCTCTTTCACCGCCTCGTCCATCGGCGCCTGCTTCCTGGTCGCCTGCAGCACCGGAGCCGCGTCGACTCAGGTCGCGTCCCACTCTCACAAAGCCACGACCAAGCGAGGGCCGGCGTGACCGCCCCAGGGCACTTTCTGCTCGTCGCCGGATCGGGCGCCGTCGAAGCGCTCGGCTAGCGGCGTTTCGCGCGATGAGACGCAGCGCATACTCCGGGCAGGCTCGACAGCGTCCGGGCTCGACAGCGTCCGGGCTCGACGGCGTCCGGGCTCGACCCAGGAGCTCAGTCGACGTCGGAGCTCGGATCTCGCAACAAGGTGATCGCCTTGTAG
Organism: Acidimicrobiales bacterium; assembly: GCA_035622235.1. Lineage (GTDB taxonomy): Bacteria > Actinomycetota > Acidimicrobiia > Acidimicrobiales > UBA8190 > DASPVS01. The sequence continues at coordinate 7,494 of DASPVS010000040.1, forward strand.
ACGGACCGGCGCGCCCGGGTGAGCCTTCGCTCGTCTGCGACGAGCTCCGCCGTTTCGAGCTCGTCCGCTGTGAATGAAGCCTGACGTAACCGGGCCATGGCTATTTCGGCTATCTCCTCGGCGATCGGCTCGAGCCGCGAGGCGATGTCGTCGAGGTCGGCTCTCTCGGGCCCGGTGCTCATCTGAGACACCTCGCCCTGTAGCTCGGGTTGAAGCTCGTCAAGGGGCCGGCCGAGGGACTTCGACTTCGATGATCTCGAGCTCTCCGCGAGCCACGATGTCACGCAAGGAACGCTTGTCGAATTTTCCGACGCTCGTCTTGGGCAGCTCGTCGACATACGCCCATCGCTCGGGAAGCCACCACCGCGCAACTCGATCCGAGAGGAATTCCAGGATCTCCTCGGCCGTCGGTTGGGCACCCTCTGCCCGAACGACGACGACGAGGGGACGCTCGTCCCACCGCTGATCGGGAACACCTACGACAGCGGCCTCGAACACTTCGGGGTGAGCCATCACGTGGCCTTCGAGCTCCACAGACGAGATCCACTCACCTCCTGACTTGATCACGTCCTTCGAGCGGTCGCTGATCGTCATATACCCATAACCGTCGATGGACCCCACGTCTCCGGTTCGAAGCCAGCCGTCGTGGAAACGCTCGGGAGCCGGCTCCCCGTAGTAAGACGCCGTGATCCAGGGGCCGCGTATCTCGAATTCCCCGACCGACTTGCCGTCATAGGGAAGAACAGAGCCGTCTTCGTCGACGACTCGGACCTCCACCCCGGCGAGTACCCGGCCCGCCCTTGCCCGGTAGTCCATGTGTTCACGGGCTGCAGTCCTCTTCGGCGGTCGGCTGACCGCAGCGACCGGGCTCGTTTCGGTCATTCCCCAACCCTGCACGATCTCGACGCCGAAGCGTTCCTGGTATGCCTCGATCAAACCTCTGGGCACGGCCGAACCACCAGCGGTGAGCATGCGGAGCGACGAGAGGTCGACGTCATGGGTCTCGCTGTAGCGGAGGAGGTCGTTCCAGATGGTGGGAACTCCGAGCGAGATCGTTGGTCGTTGTTCACGAAAGACTCTGGCAAGAGGCTCCGCTTGAAGGAACCGCTCCGGCATCACGAGATCTGCTCCGGCGAGGAACGCGGTGTATGGCATGCCCCACGCGTTTGCGTGGAACATCGGAACGATGACGAGAACCTTGTCTGTTTCGCTGACGGCAACACCACAGGTCGAGGTCCCGATCATCGAGTGCAGCCAAGTAGACCTGTGGCTGTAGACGACACCCTTCGGGTTCCCGGTGGTGCCACTCGTGTAACACATCGCCGCGGCATGCCTCTCGTCGAGAGTCGGCCAGTCGAAACCCGGTTCCTCGGCGCGGACAACCTCTTCATAGGACAGCGTCTCGCCTAGATCACAGTCCGTCTCGCCAACGACGATGACTTGTTCGACCGTCTTGCAATCGCCACGTACACGGGCGAACAGAGGTGCGACCTGTGAGTCGACGATCACGACCCGGTCCTCGGCGTGGTTCACGACATAAGCGAGCTGATCGGGAAACAACCGGAGATTGAGAGTATGAAGGACCGCGCCCATCGATGGGATCGCGAGATACGCCTCGAGGTGCTCTTGGTCGTTCCACATGAATGTCCCGACCCGATCACCGTCGGAGATACCTAGACGAGCCAGCGCTCGTGCC
>DASPVS010000041.1:0-5755 GCA_035622235.1 Acidimicrobiales bacterium
CCGCCTTGGAAGCTCTTTCTGCGACCAGCTGATCCAGGTCGTGACGCGTGATCACGTATCCGACTTGTGGGAAGGACGGGTGTGCAGGCCAGGACATCTCCAGGTTCATCCCATAGGCGCAGGACCGAAGTCCGATGTACCGGTGAGCGCCTGTGAGGGCGCCGCCCAAGCCCATGTCCTCCAGCTGGCGGACCGAACGCGGAGTCAGGCCGTCCCCGCAGGTCTTTTCGCGCGGGAAGTGCTTCTTCTCGACGAGGATGACATCCCAGCCCGCATCCGCGAGCCAGTAAGCGCACGAAGAGCCCGCCGGCCCACCACCTATGACGAGCACGTCATGGACGTGGTCCTTCGCCGGGATCATGCGCCGATGCTAGGCGTCCCAATGTGATCGCCGCGACGGTGCCGTGGTAGAACCGAGTCCGGTGCTGGAAGACTATCTGCCGATCTTCGTCTTGTTCTTACTGAGCCTGCTTTTCGCGTCCTTGTCCTTCATGGCGTCGAAAATGCTCGGGCCCCGAAAGCAACCTTCTGCCGCGAAGCTGGCTCCTTACGAATGCGGCATCGTGCCAGACCGCGAACCGCCACAGCGCTTTCCGGTTCGCTTCTATCTGGTCGCCATGATCTTCATCATCTTCGACATCGAGATCGTTTTCCTCTATCCGTGGGCCGTGATATTCCGGGAGCTCGGCACATTCGGTCTGGTCGAAGTGTTGATTTTCGCCGTGATCGTCTTCGTCTCGTTCCTTTATCTAGTGAGCAACGGCGCGCTCGACTGGGGCCCCGCAAAGCGGCTTCGTCCTGCCATCGGCGGCCGTACCACGCAGTCCACCGTCGGGCGCATCCGATCGGGGGCGGGGACCGACAGCGACCAGGCCGCCTGAGGAGCGTGGCGTGGGCCTCGAGGAGCTGCAACACAACTTTCTGACCGGGCGTCTGGAGGACCTGGTCAAGTGGGCGAGGCGAAACAGCGTCTGGCCCGTCACCTTCGGGCTCGCCTGTTGTGCCATCGAGATGATGGCGGTTGGTACAGCCGACTTCGACATAAGCCGTTTCGGCATGGAGGTGTTTCGCGCTTCGCCTCGTCAGGCCGATCTCATGATCGTCGCGGGCCGCGTCTCACAGAAGATGGCGCCGGTTCTCCGTCAGGTCTACGACCAAATGATGGAACCGAAGTGGGTGATCTCCATGGGTGTGTGCGCGTCCACGGGTGGGATGTTCAACAACTACGCGATCGTCCAGGGCGTAGACCAGATCGTGCCGGTGGACGTTTACGCGCCCGGTTGCCCGCCTTCTCCAGAGACGTTGCTTCACGCCGTGCTCACGCTGCACGAAGAGATCCGCGCAGGGCATATAACCCGGAGGCCTCAGGCGAAGGACAAGGCCGAGGAGCTCGCCGGATGGGTTCCCGAACGACCTGACGCAATCCGGTTGGGAACCCCGCGTTGAGCGAAAAGATGGACGAACCCGTGCCGGGAACGGTCTCACCGCCCGGCAGAGACCAACTGCCTCCGCGCGGGGTCGCGCGCGTGCAAGGGAAAGACGGCGAAGACGTGCTCTTCCCAACGGTTGAGAGGTACCACGACGTCGTGGACATCTACAGGAGCGAGGGTTTCGAACTGCTCTCGGATCTGTGCGGAGTGGACTACTTGACGCATCCAGGACGCGTCCTTCCCGATGGAGTGCCACCGGAACGGTTCGAGTTGGCGGTGGTCCTCTTGTCGTTGACAGAAGCACGTCGCGTGCGGATACGAGTCCAGGTACCCGAAGACGATCCGCAGGTCCCGACGGTGTGGGATCTGTTCCCCGGCTCCGAAGCGATGGAGCGCGAAGCGTTCGACATGTTCGGGATCCGGTTCGTCGGCCACACCGATCTCACGCGGATACTCATGCCCGAAGATTGGGAGGGTTACCCGCTGCGCAAGGACTACGGCGTCGGCAGGGTGCCGGTGCAGTTCAAGGAAGCTCCAGGTCCTCGGTGAATTCCGATCCCGATACATCGTTCACTTCCGAGCGGGCTCAGGAGCTTGCGGACCGTGCCGCGACCAAACCGGACGAGATAGAGCGCGAGATCGGTTCTGTTCTCAGGCTTCCCGAAGGTCACGTGGTCGACGCCTCGGACGTGAGCATCGACCGCAGCGAGGACGAGACGATGGTCATAAACATGGGCCCTCAGCACCCGTCCACACACGGGGTGCTGCGTCTCATGATGGAGCTCGACGGCGAAACCGTGCTGCGCACAAAGCCCGTCGTCGGATACCTCCACACCGGAATGGAGAAAACCGGGGAGGAGCTCTCGTACGTCCAGGGGGCTACGAACGTGACGCGGATGGACTACCTGTCGCCGCTCAACAACGAGCTCGTTTTCGCAATGGCGACCGAGAAGCTGCTCGGGGTGGAACTTCCTGCGAGAGCGGTGTGGATCCGGATGCTCCTTTCGGAGCTGCAACGCATCTCCTCCCACCTCATGTGGCTCGCCACCAACGGGATGGACCTCGGTTCCACCACGATGATGATCTTCGGCTTCCGTGAGCGCGAGATGATCCTCGCGTTCTTCGAGAAGTGCTCCGGTCTTCGGATGAACCACAACTTCATCCGTCCGGGAGGAACCGCAGCCGACCTTCCCGATGGGTGGGAGGACGACGTAGAAGTGATCTGCGACACCGTGCTCGCGAGACTCGAGACGTACGACGAGTTGATCACCGGCCAGCCGATCTTCCGCGAGCGCGTCGAAGGTGTCGGCGCGTTGACGGCGCAAGAGGCTTTGGCTCTCTCCGCGACGGGTCCGATCCTTCGTTCGACCGGCGTCGCGTGGGACCTGCGACGCTCGATGCCGTATCTCGCGTACGACCAGGTGGAGTTCGACGTCATCGTCGGCACCTATGGAGACAACTTCGATCGATATGCGATCCGCATCAACGAGGTCAGGGAGTCGATAAAGATCGTTCGCCAGGTGCTCGATCGGATGCCGACTGGCGACTACCGGGTTCAGGACAAGAAGGTGACGCCTCCGCCGCGTGCACGGATCGACGAGTCGATGGAAGCACTCATCCACCACTTCAAGATCTTTACGGAAGGTTTGAAAGTGCCGACCGGTGAGGTCTACGTGGCGATCGAATCGCCGAGGGGCGAGCTCGGCTGTTACATGGTGTCGGACGGCTCGGGACGGCCCTACCGGATGCACATACGCGGCCCTTCGTTCGTGAACCTCCAGAGCCTGCCCGTCATGCTGCGCGGCGGGCTCGTCGCAGACGCCATCGCGACGATCTCCTCGAGCGACCCGGTGATGGGAGAGGTGGACAGGTGACGTCTTTCACGCCTCAAACGAAGCACCTGCGACCCGACATCCTCGAACGCGCGACGAACATCATCGGGCTGTACCCCCACAGGAGGTCGGCCCTCATACCGATCTGTCACCTCGCGCAGGAACAAGACGGTTGGCTGACCCCCGAAGCGATCGCCGACATCGCAGCGCTGGTCGACGTTACGGAGGCCGAAGTACTCGGTACGGCGACGTTCTACGAGATGCTGCACACCGAGCCCGTCGGCCGCTACCTGATTTCGATCTGCACGAACATCGCCTGTATGTTGCGCGGCGCGTACGAGCTCATGGATCATGCAGAGGAGCGTCTCGGAGTCCGGGCCGGAGGAACCACGAGCGATCAGATGTTCACCCTCGAGGACGCAGAGTGCATCGCCGACTGCGGGCGCGCGCCCTGCCTGGCCGTGAATTACCGATTCTTCGGGGACGTGTCGTCGGAGTCGTTCGACGCCTTGGTCGAACGGCTCAGTTCCGGGGAGCTCGACGACGAGGTCCCGCCGCACGGGACGCTCTCGCGCGTCGCGCGCAAGGGCGGGCTGCAAGTCGACGCAGAGACGGTGTCGCGAGAGCGAAGCCAGTTTGCACGCGCCGCACAAGAAAGGGCGCGGGCCTCGGAGGCCGCGGATCCGGGCGGGAACGAACGCAAGCAGAAGAGCTCGTGAAGGCGGTGCGCGCGATCACTTTCGCTTCGGCGCGGGAGGTCGACCGGTGACGGTCACCGACGGACCGCGCATCCTGACCTCCAGATTCGGTCATCCCGATTCCTACACTCTCGCCCGTTACCTCGAGACCGGCGGTTACGAAGGGCTTCGGAAAGCCCTTGGGATGACCCCCGAGGCGATCACGGCCGAGGTCGATGCCGCGAGCCTCTTGGGTCGCGGGGGAGCGGGATTCCCAGCTGGGCGCAAGTGGTCGATGCTCAGAAAGGGTCCGCTGCCCTACCTCGCGGTCAACGCGGACGAGAGCGAGCCCGCGACGTTCAAGGACCACATGCTGCTCGAGCGCGATCCACACCAGTTGATCGAGGGAGCCGTGATCGCCGCATACGCGTTGCAAGTCGAACGCGTGTTCATCTACATCCGGGGAGAGTTCGCGCTCGCCATCGAAAGGATGGAGAAGGCGCTCGACGAGGCGTACGGGCACCGAGCGGTCGGACGGGACATATTCGGGTCGGGATTCAGTGTGGACATCGTCATCCACCCCGGGGCCGGCGCATACATCTGCGGTGAGGAGACGGCCCTTCTCGAGAGCCTCGAAGGAAAACGCGGGTTTCCGCGGATAAAGCCGCCTTATTTTCCTGCAGCGATCGGGCTCTACGGCGAACCGACGGTCGTGAACAACGTCGAGACTCTCTCGAACCTCCCTTGGATCATCACGAACGGCGCATCCGCGTGGACCGCGCTCGGCGCGGGACGGTCGACGGGGATGAGGCTATTCGCGCTGGCCGGACACGTTCGCAACCCGGGCGTCTACGAGCTCGAGATGGTGAAGACGACCTTTCGCGATCTCATATACGCACCGGTTCTCGGTGGTGGGATCCTCGGAGGCAGGGAACTGAAAGCGATAATCCCCGGTGGCGTATCGGCACCGTGGATCGGTCCGCAGGATCTGGACGTTCCCTTGGGCCAGGACGAGGTCGCGGCAAAGGACACGATGCTCGGATCAGGCTCGATCGTCGCCATGGACGAGACCACGTGTGTCGTTAGAGCGGCATGGCGCATCACGCGGTTTTTCTGGCGGGAATCGTGCGGTCAATGCACACCGTGTCGCGAGGGCAGCGGTTGGCTCGAGAAGATCCTGCTGCGCATCGAGCAAGGGGCGGGTCGTGAGAACGACCTCGATCTGTTGATGGACGCTTGCGACAACATCTCCCCGGGCATCGTGTGGCCTCCGGCACAGACGACGATCTGCGTCCTCGGTCCTTCGATTCCCTCGGCGATCGCCTCGGGGATCCGCATGTTCCGGGACGAATTCCTCGTCCACATCAAGGACGGGCGGTGCCCGCATGCCTGAGCCCCGTAGCCCTGAACCGATGTCTATCGTCGCCTCCCATCACGGAATCGCTCCGCCGCATGACCCGGATGCCACCGTCACGATCACCTTGGACGGACAGAGTGTGGTGGCTCGAGCGGGTGAATTCTTGATCGAGACAGCGGAACGCGCAGGCACTTACATACCGCGCTTTTGCTACCACCCGAGGATGAAGCCGGTCGGCATGTGCCGCATGTGCCTCGTCGACATCACCGGACCCCGGGGCCCGAGCCTCCAGCCCGCCTGCTATTTGGCGGTTTCAGAGGGCATGGAGGTCGACACCAAGTCGGATCGGGTTCGAAAGGCGCAAGACGGCGTTCTCGAGTTCCTGCTCATAAACCATCCACTCGACTGTCCCGTCTGCGACAAGGGCGGCGAGTGCCCGCTCCAGGACCAGGTGATGGC
>DASPVS010000042.1:0-15093 GCA_035622235.1 Acidimicrobiales bacterium
CGCGCGCTTACCCCCGCCCGGGATCAGGATTCGACGATGCTGATCGAGATGATCCGGTGGAGAACCTTGGGAGGCACACCGTTGGCATTCGGGTCCGCGTTGCCGTCAGCGTTTATCTTCTCCACGACCGAAAGACCGGACGTGACCTGACCGAAGAGCGAGTAGTTGGGCGGCAGGCTCTCGCCCGAGGAACCGGCGACGATGAAGAACTGACTTCCTCCGGAGTGGGGTTGTCCGGTGTTGGCCATTGCCAAAGCTCCGATGGGGTACTGCTGGCTCGAGTTCGCAGCCGGTTTGGGGAACTCGTCCACGATCGTGTACCCGGGGCCCCCTGTCCCGGTACCGGTCGGGTCACCGGTCTGGTTCATGAATCCCGGGATGACCCGGTGAAAGATGACGCAGTCGTAGAAGTGGTTTTCTGAGAGGAACACGAAGTTGTTGACCGTCGCCGGCGCGGTCTTCGGGTAGAGAGTGGCGGTGAACGAGCCGACGTCCGTTACGAAGGTGGCCGTGTAGGTCTTCGCAGTATTTATCGTCATCTTCGGCGCCTGTGTCCACGACGGCTTGGTCAACGGTGCGGTGAAATTGGCCGGGCAGTCAATGGAGGTCGTGTAGTCCTTTGGTGACACAGTCGTCGTGACGGTCGTCGGCTGCGCCGAGGGATCGTTCGTCGTGGCGGTGCTGTTTTTCGAACTATCGCTCGACGAGCTCGCATTCGAGCCCGTTGAACTGCTCGAGCTCGAGCACGCGGTAAGAAAGAGAGCCGAAACGGCGAGGACCGCGGCCGCGACGACGGACTTTCGAAGCGTCTTCATTGAGTTCGTCCTTAGGTTCAGGGCCTGTCGCGTCTGGCGAGGGTCGGCTTCGCCCACCACCGTCCGCTGAAGCGCCAAGTAGAAGTGGGGATGTTTCTACCAGTTCGCTGCGTAGCTTTTGGTCGCGGCCACGCTTCTTCGACGGCTGCCACTATCGCCGCCAGAACCGGGGCCTCGGGCTCGGGGCGTACGGAGGCAACCAGAGGAGACATCGTGTTCGAGGATCTGTTCGTACCGCTGGCGTTGTCGCCATCTGTCACAACGGCACGTTCCCGTGTTTGCGTCTCGGCAGCTCCTCGCGTTTCGACGCCAGCAGCTCCAGGCTGCGCACCAAAACCCGACGGGTGTCGGAAGGGTCGATCACATCGTCCACATAGCCCCGCTCAGCTGCCGCGTAGGGATTTGCATAGCGCTCGGTGTACTCCTCGACGAGCTCGTTGCGCCGCGCAACCGGATCCGCCGCCTCCGCAAGCTCGCGGCGGTAAACGATCTCGACCGCTCCCTGCGGTCCCATCACAGCCAACTCCGCTGATGGCCATGCGAAGGCCAGGTCGGCACCGATCGACTTGGAGTTCATGACTACGTATGCGCCGCCGTACGCCTTTCGGGTTATCACCTGGATGCGTGGCACCGTCGATTCACAGAAGGCATACAAGAGCTTTGCTCCGTGCCGAATGATCCCGCCATACTCCTGATCGGTGCCGGGCATGAAACCGGGGACATCGACGAAAGTCACAAGGGGGATGTTGAACGCGTCGCACGTCCGAACGAATCGCGCAGCTTTTTCCGAAGAATCGATATCAAGAACGCCCGCCAGCACAGCCGGTTGGTTTCCCACGATTCCGACCACCCGTCCGGCGATTCGAGCGAAACCGCACGTTATGTTCATCGCCCAGTGCGGGTGGATCTCGAAGTACTCGCCGTCGTCCACTACGGAAGTCACGACTTTCTTCATGTCGTAGGGCTGGTTCGGAGAAGTCGGCATGAGGTCGACGAGCTCGGGTGTGCCGCGATCGGGGTCGTCAGCCGGTTCCTCGTAGGGAGGCTCCTCGAGATTGTTCGCGGGGAGAAAGGAGAGGAGGTAGCGCACGTCGTCGAGGCAACTGCGCTCGTCGGGCGCGACGAAGGTCGCCACGCCTGACTTGGTTGCGTGGCTCATCGCGCCGCCTAGCTCTTCCAGCGTCACCTCCTCGCCGGTGACCGTTTTCACCACGTCCGGCCCCGTTATGAACATGTGGCTGCTGCCGTTAACCATGAAGATGAAGTCCGTCATAGCGGGCGAATAAACAGCGCCGCCCGCGCACGGGCCCATGATGACGCTTATCTGGGGTATCACCCCGGAGGCTTCTACGTTGCGGTGGAAGATGCCGCCGTACGCGTGAAGGGAGACGACACCTTCCTGTATCCGTGCTCCCGCGCCGTCGTTCAGGCCGATCATCGGAACCCCGATGGACGATGCGAGGTCCATGACCTTGTGGATCTTCTCGGCGAAGACTTCGCCGAGAGCGCCGCCGAACACGGTGAAGTCTTGGCTGAAGACGCAGACCCGCCGCCCGTCGACGGTCCCGAAACCTGTGATCACCCCGTCCGTATACGGCCTGTTCTCCTCGAGTCCCATGCCGTGCGCCCGATGCCGTGCGAGCATGTCGAGCTCTTGGAACGAGCCGTCGTCGAGCAGGTACTCGATGCGCTCGCGCGCAGTCATCTTGCCTTTCGCGTGCTGCCGCTCCACCGCGCGCGGCGAACCTGCGTGGAGCGCTTCCTCCTTGCGCTCCTTGAGTTCCGCTAGGCGCTGCGACATGGGATGGTCCACGGGCGTCACTCCTGTACGAGCTCGATCAAGGTGCCCAAAGCCCCTTTCGGATGCACGAACGCGACGGTCGTCCCCCGCGATCCAGGACGCGGCGCCTCGTCGATCACTCGCCCGCCCGCTTCTTTGACGGCCTGCAACGCGACCGCACAATCGTCGACCCGGTATCCGACGTGATGAAGGCCCTCCCCCTTCTTCTCGAGAAAGGCCGCAACCGGGGAATCGGGGCGCGTCGGCTGGAGCAGCTGGATATAGGAGTCGGCGACGGCAATGAGAGCTTCATCCACGCCGTCTCTATCTACGAGCTCGCGGTGTACGACTTCGGCGCCGAAGGTCTTCTTGTAGTAGTCGATAGCCGCGTCGAGGTCGTTGACGGCTATCGCAACGTGGTCGATCTCGGTGAGAAGACCCGAGGTGCCCGACGACGGGGACGCCGCCGTCATACGGCGTGCCTCCTGAAGACCGTCAACCGGTCCTCTCCGATCCGGGCGCGCGTTTCCGGATCATCGATGCCCAGGCCATGTTCGGGCGAAAGGCACAGAACACCAATCTTTCCTTCGTGAAGGTTGCGGTGTACTTGCAGAGCGGCTTCACCAACTTCTTCGAGCGGGTAAACAACGGAGAGGGGTGGGACGACCTTTCCCTCCCGGATGAGCTCGTTCGCGTCCCAGGCCTCTCTGTAGTTGGCGAAGTGCGATCCCTTGATCGTCTTGAGCTTCATCCACAGATGCCGGTTGTCGTACTCGATCATGTAACCGGTAGTCGCGGCGCACGTCACAACGATGCCTCCGCGCTTGCAAGTGAAAACCGAGGCTCCCATCGTCTGGCGGCCGGGATGTTCGAAGACGATGTCGGGGTCGTCTCCCGCCAACGCTCTCACGTCCTTGCCGAAACGGCGCCATTCGCCTTCGTCCTGCGTGTGCTCGTCCTTCCAGAACTTGTAACCGGACGCACGACGGTCGATGACAGCGTCGACCCCCAGATCATGAAGGAGGGCGACCTTGTCCGCGGACGACACGACACCCACCGGGGTCCCGCCCCCGTTCATGACGTGCTGGACCGCAAAGCTCCCGAGTCCACCCGTCGCGCCCCAAACGAGGACTCTGTTTCCCTGACGCATCTCGGCGCCGTTTCGGGATACGAGCATTCGATACGCCGTGGAGTTGCACAGAGCGTTAACGGCCGCTTCCTCCCACGTGAGGTGGGCGGCTTTCGGCATGAGTTGATTGGCCTTGGCGATGGTCAGGTCCGCGAGTCCGCCAAAGTTGGACTCGAAGCCCCAGATCCGCTGATTCGTTGCGAGCATCGAGTCGTCGTGGGCACTCGGGTCCTGGTCGTCCACGTAGTTGCAGTGGATCACCACCTTGTCGCCCGGCCGCCAGTTGCGAACCGCCGACCCGACCCGCAAGACCACACCCGAGGCGTCCGAGCCCACCACGTGGTACGGAAGCGCGTGACGTGCGCCCCAGACGCTCTCCTTTCCGAGTCGGTCGAGGAACGCGAATGTCGGAAGCGGTTCGAAGATCGAGGTCCACACCGTGTTGAAGTTGATGGCAGACGCCATCACCGCCACATAGGCCTCGTCGGGAGCGAGTTCGGGCACCGGGACCTCGCCTACGTGCAGCGACTTACGCGGGTCCTTGTCGGCCGAGTCGAGCCCGTCGAACAGGTCGACCTCGTCCCTGGAGACGTACGCCGCGCGATAGGTCTCCGGCAACTCGATGGCTGCGATCTCCTCGCCAGACGCGCCGGCGAGAATGGCGTCACGGAAAGCGTCCATGTCCGAGCACGATACTGGCAGGTTGAACCCGGCCGTAAGGCGAGGTCGGCTTCGGGGAGTGGTCGGCTACTGGCCGGTAACCATAGACTCGGAGGAAGGCGGGTGGTCGGGGGAGGACCACCCCGAACGCGGAGGTCGCCATGTCCGGATCGGTCATCGTCGCAGGTGCCCGTACGCCCATCGGCAAGCTTTCGGGAGCGCTGGCCGGCTTCAGCGCGATGGATCTCGGAGGCTTCGCCATAGCCGCAGCTCTCGAGCGCGCTGGGGTCAAACCCGAGTCGGTCGACTACGTGTTCATGGGCCACGTGCTCCAGGCGGGTCAAGGCCAGATCACCGCTCGCCAAGCCGCCGTCAAGGCTGGGGTCGGGATGAGCGTGCCGGCGACGACGGTCAACAAGGTCTGTCTCTCGGGACTGAACGCCCTCTACCTAGCGGACCTCATGATCCAGGCGGGCGATGCGGACATCGTCATCGCAGGCGGAATGGAATCGATGACGCAGGCACCATATCTACTCCCGGGCGCAAGGGCCGGGTACCGCATGGGAGACGGTGTCGTCGTGGACTCGATGATGCACGACGGTCTTTACTGCCAGTTCGACCACTGCGCGATGGGGCTCGGCACAGAGAATTACAACAAGGCGGTAAAAGTCTCGCGCGAGGCGCAGGACCACGCTGCGGCGTTGTCACATGAACGCGCCGCAGCAGCGATCAAGGAGGGGCGCCTCGCCCCGGAGATCACGGCGGTGAACGTTCCCCAGCGAAAAGGCGATCCGCTAGTGGTCGACACCGACGAAGGGGTCCGCCCGGGGACCACCGAAGAGTCGCTCGCCGGTCTTCGCCCCGCATTCGACAAGGACGGCACGATCACCGCCGGTAATGCGAGCCAGATCTCCGACGGAGCGGCCGCGCTGATCGTCGCGTCGCGCGCAGCCGCCGAACGACTCGGAACCGAACCTCTCGGTGAGATCGTCTCTTACGGGCAGGTGGCGGGCCCCGACGCGTCGCTCCTGCACCAGCCCGCCGCCGCCATCGAGCAAGCTCTCAAAAAGGCGGGCAAGTCCTTCGCAGACGTCTCGCTGTTCGAGCTGAACGAAGCATTCGCTGTGGTGGGCATCGCGTCAGCCGAGCGGCTCGGGATCTCGGAAGACGTCGTGAACGTGAACGGTGGTGCGATTGCTCTCGGCCATCCCATCGGGATGTCGGGAGCCCGGCTCCCGCTCACGCTCCTCTACGAGCTCAAGCGTCGCGGTGGTGGGCTCGGCGCAGTCGCCCTGTGCGGCGGTGGGGGTCAAGGCGACGCGATGCTGGTCCAAACTCTTTAGAGAATTCTTAAATGGCCTCGTTGGAGGCCGGTGGCGTACACGCTTCTGGTGGTCGGTTTTGGCTCCTTTGATGCTGGGGCTTCCCGGGCGGTCGCTTCTGGGTGGTCCGAGGTCCAGGCGGTCCGAGGTCCAGGCCGTCCGAGGACGGGTACCGGTAATCACTTTTAACTGCTCATGGGCCTTGTGGCGATTGTGGCGCACTTATCCACAGGGAAGCCTCGGTGTTTGCCCATGGAAACTGTGTGCCACAATCGCCACTCGGCGCATAAGCACCCGAATAAGAGTGCCGGCGTAGATCCGCATAACGCCACACGACTACGCCTGGACTTCACGCCGCCCTTCGAGAGCGCGGCCCAACGTCAGCTCGTCCGCGTATTCGAGGTCACCGCCGACCGGCAGTCCGCTGGCGATCCGAGTGACCTTTACCCCGAGAGGACCCAGGAGACGCGCCAGGTACATCGCCGTGGCTTCGCCTTCGAGATTGGGATTCGTACAAAGAATGACTTCTTTAACGCCCTCCGTGTCCAAGCGACCGAGCAGCTCGCTGATTCGCAGCTGGTCGGGACCGACTCCTTCGATCGGATTCAGCGCACCATGGAGCACGTGGTAGCGGCCGCGGAACTCCTGGGTCTTCTCCACGGCGACAACGTCACGGGGATCCTCCACGACGCAGATGACTCCCCCGTCGCGTGCCGGATCCGAGCAGATCGCGCAGAGCTCGGCCTCCGCCACGTTGAAGCACCGCGAACACATCGTCGTGTTCTCTTTGAGCGCGACGATCGCATCCGCTAAGCGGAGCGCGTCTTCGGGAGCCACCTTCAGCAAATGGAACGCAATGCGTTGTGCCGACTTGGGCCCCACGCCCGGGAGGCGCCCGAGCTCATCGATCAGGGCTTGTAGTGCGCCGGTGTACAAAAATTCAAACCTCTTCTGCGCCCGGGAAGGCTAGCTTCAGCCTCTCGGCGACGGACGGCCCAGCGCCCGCGAGCTCGGTCTCGGCCGCAAGCACGTGAGGGTCGAGCAGGTCTGGTGTGAAGGGTGGGGGCGGCTGCGCGGCTACGAACGGCGGTGCGCTCGCAGGCGATGACGTAGAAACAGGAGTTCGTGCATTCCCAACGGCGCTGCTTTCGCGAGCAGATGAGGCGGTTGAAACGGTGTTGTTCGAGCGCGGAATGGGTCTGGTCGAAACAGGAATTGATTCGTCGTCGACCGTGAGCCTGAGTTTGAGAGGGGCGCCGAAGTGTGCCTGTAAAGCAGACTCGACATCCTGTCTCGCCCCCTCGCACGAGGAGCGATGAGGCTCGTTGGGGAGGGCGAATATGGCCACCCCGTCTTCGACCCCCAGCCATCGGCCGGCGCCGAAATACGCACGGGTCTTCCCGGGCAGCGTTTTCAGAAGCGTGTCTCCCCATGCTTGAACGACGCTCTCTCGTGTCGGAATGCTGCTCGAGTCGCCAAGATCCACAGAGTCTTCAGCCTCCGCTCTCGCCCCGTGCTCCTGTACGGCTTTCTCGGGTTCCTTGGTTAGGGCATCCGGGGGATGCTCTGGCCGAGATTCGGTTACGGCATCCGGGCGATGCTCTGGCTGAGTCTCGGCTCGGATCGCGCCCAGCGCCTTGCGTGCCAGATTTGGTCCTTCTCCACCGGCACGAGATCCGCTGCTACCAGATCCGCTGCTACCAGATCCGCTGGTGCGAGGATCTCCGCCGGTTGCTGGGGTGTGCCCGGATCCAGAAGAGGCTTCGGGCTGCTGGTCGTCGGATGCGGAAGCTTCCGAGGTCGACGAAGAACCGGAAGAAGCAGACGAGCCGCCGGTCACAGGAGGCGGAACGGATCCCGCGGATCGACCACCGGCGAGTGCGCGTTCCAATCGCTCGATTCGTTCAGTAAGGGCTGCGATGTCGCTATCGGCTTCGGGATGCGTAAGGCGCGCGATAGCCACTTCGAGATGAACCCGAGGATCGGGGCTGTCACGCATGTCGACTTGTGCTCGACCGATCGTCTCCATGGCCCTGACGAGAGCGGGGAGGCCCATCTCTCTCGTTCTCGATGTGATCCGTTCGCGATCGTCTCCGGCAACCGACATGAGGTCCGGTGCAACCGCTGCCAGAAAGCCCTGCCTCAATTCTTCGACGAGCTCACTACTCAGCCGTTGTGGATCGCGGCCACTGATTACAGCCTGTTCTACGGCCACTAGCGCGCGGTGGGTGTCGCGCTCAGCAAGAGCGTCGGCAAGGTCCGAGATGACGCGCACCTCGTCCTCCACGATGCCGCCCGTCGCCATCTGATCCAGAGCCGACAAAGCATCGCGAGCCGATCCACGTCCCCGGCGTACCGCAGCCTCTATGACCCCCTCGCGAAGCTCCAGCCCCGCCTCCTCGGCAACCCTCGTTAGCAAGCCTTCAAGCGTTTCGGGATCGAGCAACCTGAACTCGAAATGTTGGGTTCTGCTGCGAACTGTCTCGAGAACCTTCTGAGGGTCGGTCGTGGCAAGGACGAAAACCACGTGGGACGGCGGCTCCTCGAGCGTCTTAAGCAGTGCGTTTGACGCGCCCGGAGTCAGCATGTGGACCTCGTCCACTATGTAGACCTTCCACCTTCCGGGAGTACCGAGCGCAGCGCGGCTGACGAGCTCCCGCATCGGCTCGATCTTGTTGTTGGACGCGGCATCGAGCTCATGGACGTCAAGAGACGAGCCGCGCGCTATTTCGACACAGGACGTGCACACGCCGCACGGCTCTCCCTCGACCGGGTTCTCGCAGTTGAGGGCCATTGCCAAAATCCGCGCTGCCGAGGTCTTGCCAGTGCCACGCGGTCCGCTGAAGAGGTAGGCGTGGCCCACCCGACCTTCACGAACGGCAGTGCTCAGCCCTTGACTCACATGTTCCTGTCCCAGGACTTCGGAGAAGCGACGCGGCCGGAAACGGCGGTAAAGGGACTGGTACGGAGTGGTCGCCTCGCCGCCCGGGGCTTGTTCGTCAACGTGGGTGTCGGCCCTCACGGGATCCGCCGAGCGGGATTCGCGGGGATGGGAAGCTGGCACTCGGCGCAGCCTACCGGTGCTCTGTGCGGCGGCCAGGTTGGCTGCGGCACACGCACGGGACCCGCTGAGAGCTGCTGCCTTCCGGCCCTGACTCGGTTCACAGGTGTACGTTGCGCAGGACCCGGCCACCGCACGGAACACCGGGGATGATCCGGGAGACGATAGCCTCCGGTCTGCTGCGAACGGGCAGCACTTGGAGGAGTGCGAGAGCGGCCGAATCGGCACGATTGGAAATCGTGTGTGGGGAGACTCACCGTGGGTTCAAATCCCACCTCCTCCGCCAGCTCGAAGGCCGGAGGAGGGGTGAGCGACCGTGTTGTCCGACAGGGACGCGATGCTCATCGCCCTTGCAGAGGCTGAAGCCGCGGTCGCGCACGACGACGTTCCGGTCGGCGCGGTCGTTCTCGTGGACGGCGATGTCGTGGCCAGACGCCACAACTCGCGGGAGCTGTTCGGTGATCCCTCGGCCCACGCCGAGCTACTCGCCCTCAGGGACGCGGCGGAGGCCGCAGGTACCTGGCGACTCGAGCGCGCAACGGTGGTCTCGACGCTCGAACCATGCCCTATGTGCGCCGGAGCTCTGCTGGCAGCGAGGGTCGAACGCCTCGTGTTCGGTGCGACTGATCCAAAAGCCGGGGCGTGCGGATCGTTGTACAACCTTTGTGTCGACCCTCGTTTGAACCACGAGATCGACGTCGTCTCGGGGGTGTTGGGCGCGGAATCGGGAGCGATCCTTGCCAAATTCTTCGCCACGCGGCGCTGAGGTCTGCCTCGCCCGCCCACCGCCAGATTCCGTCCCGCCAGAGTCCGTCTCGCCAGAGTCCGTCTCGCCAGAGTCCGTCCCGCCTCGATTCGTGAATGCAGTCGGCTCACCGCATCGGTTGCACGCGTGGAGAGACCCGGGACCGGGTCTCCCCACGACCGCGTTTATTCGAGGAACCCACTTACTTGGGGACTTACTCGGGGCCTTTAGTTACTTGAGGACCTTCACCTGCGTGTTATCGATCGGCAAACCCGTGATGCTCAACGTCGGGAACCAAATGTAGTTCGGTCCCCCCAGCTGCGTCACAGGAAGATGAGTGGTGCCGCTTGGCCCGGTGATGAAGGCTTGCGACGAGAGCACCGTAACGTGACTGCTGTTGACGACTTGCCAGTCCACCACCCCGACTCCGCCACTGTTCAGAAAGGTCGTCTCGAAGTCGTACCAACCAGATTGCGTGACGGTAACGGGATCACCGCAATTACCCGGGGAGTTGTAACCCACGCTCAGAGCGAAGCCACCAGCGGGATTACCGCCTTGAACACAGGCGGTGATGATGAAATCTTGCAGGTAACTGCCCGTGTTGTCGTTCAACGAAACATCCCAGTCGAACTCCGGCTGGGTCGACGTGCAGCCACCGGCCACCGTGCCATCCGAATTGAATGTGCAACCGCTGTTTTCCAACCAGTTGGTTGCAAAACTCGCATCGAGATAGATCTCAGAGCTCACGGTTACTCCGTGTTTCGGAAACACGCTGTCCGATCCCGTTCCATTGATCAGCGCGTACGGCCCGGAGCAGTACTCGACGCCGCTGTTAGGACATCCACCGCTCTCGAGGGCCGAAGTCCCACTTACGACGGCGTGGTACTTGCCGGCGAAGGAGTTCACGAAGGCCCCGTATCCCCCATCGTTGGAGTAGCCGGAACTCACGCGATCGATCGTTCCGTACTCCCCCTCTACGTCGTTACAGGGATAGCCAGCCTGATTACACCAGCCGTACAGGTTCTTCTCATAGGTCTGCTTCCAATTCTTCACTGAACCAGCCGCGGGCGAGTTATTTGCCACGGTCGACTTGGCTGATGCAGTCGGAGCTGTTAATGCAGAGGCTGCGCCAATCACTGTGACCATGGCGACAACCGTCACTATTTCCGCCCTTAACCTACGCAACACTTTCTCCTTTGGCTCTTTGATGTGTGAACAAGATCGGGCTATGGGCATGAAAAGCCCACGGGAAATTGGAATCAATCCGCCATCTTCCTCCTTCAATTCCCCACCGCGCCGGAAGTCAGGACGAGGTTATACCGTTGCCAAGAGTGGAGAGCAACTGCGACGTCTACTGGAGAAATGCGTACAGACAATCTGTCTGTCGCCGTGGTACCCACTGCAGCGGACTCGGGGGCTTGCTGGGTTCGCAAGAGTACGACCCACACGCCCGATGTCGGCGGTTGTAAGATTGGTTTTCCACGGGGGATTACTTGACCACCTTCCGAAGAAGCGCAACGGAGAGCGCGAGCTCTGAAGCGGGAGGAAAATGGTCGAGTGAAATCACCAGGTGGAGATAGTTGGAGGAGTGCGAGAGTGGACGAATCGGACGGTCTCGAAAACCGTTGTGGTCGCAAGGCCACCGTGGGTTCGAATCCCACCTCCTCCGCTGTTGTGTGGTCCCGACGCATCGCAGGCCGATGGGTCGCCAATTAGTGGACCTCCGGAGGCGCAGATGTACCGCGGCATGGTTGTCCTTTTAGCGCTCGACCGGAGAATTCTCATCGCCCGTTCCGTTGAGAAGTTCGTGGTATAGCTCGGGCCGGCGCCGTCGGATCGGTCCGTTGGCCCCGGCCGGGCGCAATGCGATCCGTGATTTCAAGATCTCGTCGGAGTCCCCGCTGCTCTGAGCCACGACCATCCCGTCTGGACCCACGATCAGGCAGCGTTTCGGGTGGACGAATGCCACATGGACGCCGTTCTCGTACGCGCGCGTCCTCATCATTGTGTCGTTCATCTCCCCACACTCTCCCCAAGCTGGGATCAAAATTAATTGAGCGCCTTTGATCGCGAGGATCCGGGATGTTTCAGGCAGCTGACGGTCCATACAAATCAAGACACCCCACCGGCCAAGCGAGGTATCTACGACCGGAAAGCCGTCGCCGGTCGTGTTGAAGGGCTCGTCATCCGCAGTGTGCGTCTTGGAATAACGCATGACGATGTCACCTCGCGGTGAGATGACGACTGCTGAGTTGTACATCTTGTCCTCGCGCAGTTCGGCGAACCCCACGACCATGTAAATCGCAAGTTCGCGCGACAAGTGTCTGACGCGATCCATAAGAGCACTATCGATCGACTCACCGGACTCGTAGTACTCCTCGCGGCTGAATGCTTGGGGATTCTCGTCGTTCCAGACGTAACCGTCCAGAAAGCCCTCAGGTGTGACGACAACTCCGGCGCCCTCAGAAACGGCCTGGCGTGTGAAGTATTCGAGCTTCTCGAAGTTACCTTCTTTGTCCCAAGGCCTGGGAGTGACGGCTAATCCTGCAACTGTGAACGATACTTCACCCTCCACGTGTGCCACGATACATCGATTCGATCCCGGTCCTATTTGGAAGTCAATGGCTGATTGCCAGAGGTCTCCAATTTTGGACCACTACCCAGCAGGTGGCTTGGACTCCGCCCCTGTAGTTGTTTATGCACTGATTGTCGCTCGCGCTGTTGTTGTGGATTCGTACCACCCTGTACTCGACCGGACCGTAGAACTTGTTTACGCCATAGCTGAGCTCTGGGCTGAGTGTCCCTGGATAGTTCTCGACCGAGGCCATCGCCTCCAGAAAAGTTCGGCGGTTGAGATCGCGACCTGCCTTCTGGGCGGCCTCTGCGAAAAGGCGAATGGCCTGACACCAGCTCGCAATAGGTCCTTGTTCTTCGATCCAAGGGCCGGGATGAACAGGGGGAGCCGGAAACGGGTAGCTCGCGCTCTTGCGAAAAGAGTCGAAACAGCTGCGAACTCCGGGGTCATAGCCTCCCTTGCTCTCCGGCCGATCGTCGTCTATGCCGCCCAAAGTCTGAACAGTGACGCCCTCCTGGTTGTCAAGCGCCTTTTCGAATGGATACGGGATCAGACCCAGACCGATGCTGATCGTGGATTCGTAATCCGACAACAACAAGCGTGGAAAGTACTGCTGGGCAGTCTCTGCCTGAAGGTATGGGAAGAAGCCGTTGACAGGAACCAACGGAATGACCGTATCCACCCCGTCGGCTCGCAAGCGCTGGACGATGAGTGGGGCCTCAGAAGCCGTTGTGGCGACGTCACTAGGGTCTGTCGCAATCGTCTCGACCAGAGGATGGGAAATCCCTGCGTGCTTTAGATACGGAAGGAGGTAATCATTGAGCGCAAGCTGGTCTGATGTGCGGTCGCCGGCGAGAATTCCCAGCTTCTTGTCTGAACCTATATAACCCTCAGATGCCGCCCACGTCACCAAGGTGTGCAGGATCACGGCTTGATCGGGACCCAACCACCAGAGGTAGGGGGAACCCAACGAGGTCCAGTTGCTGACCGTGGTCCACTCGCCGATGAAGGGCGTGTGGCCCTCCTGGGTGATGCACAGTTCGTTGTCCCCGCTCCAGGCTCCGAGGCCGTCTACTACAGCAAACGCTTGCGGACTTCCCTCGGTCCAGTCCTTGCAGAGGGCCCTCATGTCTGCCTCGTTCGTGGGATCGAAGTTGGAGATAATGGCGTGGATCTTTCTGCCGTTGATTCCACCATCGTTGTTGATCTCACTTACATAGAAGTTGATTGCATTGACCTGCTGGGCATCCTCTGGATCGCCGGCGAAGCCCAAATTGCTCGACAATGCAGAGAGGTCGGCCACCGGAAAAACGACGTTGATGCTGTCTCCTTCGATGCCCCGGCTCGAGGTGCTCGCTAGGGCCGGAGGCGTTTCCTGGTTCGCAGTTGCCAGTCCGGACTTTTCGGTTGCGCTGTCTGATCGTGAAGTGCCGATTGCAATCCCCGCAGCGGCACCGGCGATAAGAGCCACGATCAGAGCGGTCACCCCGACCTGGAGAACGATGGGCCGCCGACGGAAGCGCCTCCACCACCTCGGTGCGTGGCCATCCACCTTCGAACCGGCCATTGGACTCCCGTCCTCCCATCCAGCTAGAGGATCAACTATGTCAAGAGTCCTGCCGGCGCGCTCGGCGCCGAGCGACGGCAAGCTCGGGAGCTCCTGGTGCTTCCTCGGTTGGGCAAGATGAACGGGTGAACGTCGGAGCTGCTCCGTTGCGAACAGTTTCGGCGACTGCCCCGACTCGCATTTGCGACAACGGCGGGTGGACCGATACCTGGTTCGCCGGCCACGGGAATGTCTTCAATATCGCCGTCTATCCCAACGTCAATGTAGACATAAAGGTTCACCCGATCGATGCACTCCCGAAGAGGGTGATGCTGAATTCGACGAACGTCGCCGATCCTCACGGTTTCGAATCGATGAATCACCTCCAACAGCATCCACTTCTCCAGGCAACGATCGATGAAATTGGTGTCCCGGAGGATCTGGCGCTGGAGATCAATGTCTCCTCCGAAGCGCCGATGGGCTCTTCGACGGGGACTTCTGCGAGCACCACCGTTGCTTTGATCGGCGCCCTCCATGAACTCACTCATAAGCGTTTGACCCGGGACGAGGTCGCCCAGACCGCTCACCGCATCGAGGTCGATAGGCTCGGACTCGAGTCAGGCGTCCAGGATCAGCTCTGTGCGGCGTACGGAGGCATCAACTACATCGAAGTGTCTGCGTACCCTCGCGCGACCGTTTTTCCGCTTTTGGTATCGAGCAATACTTGGTCTGAGCTCGACCGAAGGCTGATCCTCCTGTATCTCGGACAACCTCATTCGTCGTCTTCGGTTCACGAGCGCGTGATCGCCGAAGCCGCGACCGCAGGCGAGATCTCGCCTCAGCTGGAGGCGCTCCGCCAAGCTGCTGGTCGGTCTCGAGAAGCGGTCCTCGAAGGTGATCTAGAAGCCCTGGGGCGCGCGATGATCGAGAACACAGACGCACAAACAGACCTCCACCCGAGCCTTGTGGGTTCAAAGGCCCGGACTGCCATCGCAGTAGCCAGCTCAGAGGGCGCTCGAGGATGGAAAGTGAACGGAGCAGGAGGTGACGGTGGGAGCTTGACGATCCTCGCCGGGACCGATCCCAACGATAAGAAAGAGCTCATCTGCGCGCTCCTCGAAGCCGACTCTCGGTTCGAAGTCATCCCGACCCGCCTGAGTCACCACGGCCTCCAAGTCTCCGAGACTCGGGAATAAATCGGACCCCGCAATGCGGGATCAAAAGAACCACCGCTTCAGTTTTAAAGCTCAATCTGCCCACCTTGTTCGTGACGACTCCCTTGAAGAGGCGTTCCCGGTCGGCGGCGAACCCGCGGATGTGGCTTCAGTTTCACTGAATGATTGCCGAAACGAAATACCGTGGCGTCTTCGGGCCCTTGGTGGGGCGGACCCGCTCTCGAGAATGACCGCGCTCGTCGTACCGTCGCGGCTGTCCTCGGCCTTCTCGGGGTCCTGTGCATC
>DASPVS010000043.1:0-10890 GCA_035622235.1 Acidimicrobiales bacterium
GGCCGGATGATGCGGTATCCCCTTCGCTCTGCGATCGCTGATCGCAAGGATGCGACACTTTGTGGCTGGTTGGCTGCGACGCAGACGACCACACGTTCAATTCCGAGCGCCAAGGCCACTACCTCGGCCCCGTCGAGAACAAGATGAGGTGCGTAGTTGACGAGCACCCAATCCTTTCTGCTCTCGGGCTCTGCCTCCATCGAGTTCACGACGAGTGTCGAGGCTCGTGAGTCCTTCGCAAGGCGCAGCTTCCGAGCCGTCGGGAATCCAGCCCCTCCTCTGCCGGCCAGCCCGCTCATCTCGACCGCTGCGATGAGCCGCGTCCATACGTCCTCTGGACGACGTGTTAGGGGCAGGGCGCCATGAGCGTTCAAGTGGCTGGCGAGGTCACAATCGCGATGTTTGTCCCACGTCGCGAGCAGGCGTTTCCTCCCCGGCGCAATCGTTGTCATCTGTCGATCCTTGAAGGACCACCAGCAGTCACAGTTGTAAGAGGACGCGAGACACGCCATACCAAAGACACAATGACGGCGAGGACGCAGGCGAGAGTGAGGCTCGTGCTCCACGACCGCCACGCATCGGTGCCTGTTCCGATCCCGTGCGCGATCGCCACGGGCCAGCTCGCGTACGCCAACCAATGAAGGCCGCGCCAGATCCTCGCTGAGATCCAATGCCGCACAACGCTCGAGATGAGTACAGCCAAGAACAGGTCTAAAGCGATCGAACCCAGACCGACCCAGAAGGGTCGGTAATGCGAAGCGAACGGCACGAAGATGGCGGACCACCCGATGTGGACGTACGTGTCCAAAACGCTCGTAAGCACGTGCACAGTCACGAAAGCGAGAGTGAGCAGTGAAACGTTGCGGTGCAACGACTGCTGCGCGAACCGCGGCCAATTCGGTCTATGAAAGCGCGCGGTTGTGAAAATGCCGAGAAGGATCGTTGCGGTGAGTAACAACATCGCAACGAGGCCTGTCGCACGTGTCGCGTACCAGAGAACGGGCGAGCTCACCGCTTCGCCTCCATGCTCACCGCTTCTCCTCCATGCTCACCCCTCCGCCCCGATGGAGCGCGCCGAAGCGACTCCGTCGTGAGACGGCCAACCACAAACGAAAACCTCCTCTCCGTCGGCACCAAGAAGACGGGCCGGCACGCCCATCGCGGAGAGTCGACGAGGTGCTTCACGACCCCAGACGACAGCCGCAGTGCTCGCGGCATTGGCCATGACGCATGAAGCCCCGACCGCGGAGACGAGCGACCAGTAGGGGAAGGCGACGTCGCCGGTCCGAGGGTCCACGATGTGGTGCAACCTTCGTTCCCCGCGCCGCCATGAGCGAACGACGGTGCTGGAGCTCGCCAAGCCTCCGTGTGCGATCGAAACGACGTGATCGACCGTCGAAAGGGGAGCCGACGAGTCGACCGCGATTCCGATCGCCCATCCGGGCTTTGGAGGATGTCCGCTCAGCGACACGTCGCCACCGATGCTCACAAGTGCTCCGCAACCGCAAGCAACTGCGATCCGACGCGCTGCGCGATCCGTAGCGAGCGCCTTGCCAGAGGCGCCGAGATCCACCACCGTCCCCGAAGGAACCCGGACACTGAGGCTTTGCTCGTCGAGCTCGATTCGCCACCACCCCGGGGCCGGGCGCGGGCTTCTTTCGAAACCAGGCGCAATCGCCTCGATTGAAGAGAACGTCTGGTCGTACCCGAGTTCTTGGACTGCCGAACCGACGGTCGGATCAACGACCCCATCCGTGTACATTGCGACATCTCGTGCCACGCAAAGAGCCTCGAACAGGAGTCGGCTCACCCCGACCCGACGTCCTTCTGCGTGGTTGAGCCTCCAGATCTCTGAGTCCTCCCTGAAACGGCTGCACGCCAAGTCGATCGCGGTCAGTTCTTCACACAAGAGCTCAGCCGCTTCGTCGAGATTGCTGGGCTCGGTGAGCGCGACCGTTGCGGTAGTTCCGAGCGCACGGATTGAACGCAGATTCCCAGGCGCCGAATTCCGTTTCGAGCTCATCCGCTCGTTCCACCTGATGCGACCGTGGGAGCCGTGGTCGTAGTGGTCGGCGCCGTCGAATTTGAAGCCTTGTTCACAGACGTCGTTGTCGACGCAGCGGTTCCCGACGTCGTCTTTGTGGTCGAGCTGGTGACCACTGCGCCACGGGCGACCGAGACCGTCGTGCTGGCCCTCGTCGACCGAGGGCCTTCGCGGGAAACGAGGAAGCCCAATGCCGCTGCGGCAACGGCTGAAATGGCTGTGATCAGACGGGTGAGCCGCGTTACCCGGCGCGTGCCGAGCCCCCGGACTACAGGCCCTTGCCGCTGATCGTTCGTCCCAAAGCCGACAGAGTTGCTTCGGTTGCTTCGGTTGCTTCGGTTGTTTCGATCGTTTCGGCTGTTTCGAACCATCTCCCCATGAAAGAACTCCAGGCTGAGTGACAGCAGCGGCCCTGCTGGGAGCCGGCTGTGAATCGAACAGACGGCACGCCGATAGCGTGAGGCGGCGATGGCGCCGCTGGTACTCGACCCCGATCGACTGTTCCCCGGGGACCCGGGACAGCGATCGGTCGCTCGCCGTCTTTACGAGCTTGTCGCGGACCTAGCGATCGTCTCTCCCCACGGTCATCTCGATGCAACGCTCATCGCGGATAACGGCGCTTTCGACGATCCGGCGTCGGCGCTCGTCGTTCCGGACCATTACTTGACGCGCCTGCTGCATTCGCGAGGCGTACCCCTCGCTGATCTGGGCGTGGGAGCTGAACCCGGCGCATTCGACCCGCGTCGGAGTTGGAGGGCTTTCTGCGAGAACTGGCAAGCCCTCGCCGGGACCTCGACACGCCTGTGGCTCGAACATCAATTCGTGGACTTGTTCGAGATCGAAGATCGTCCATCCGTGGAGAGCGCCGATCGCATCTACGACCAAATCGCAGACGCGTTCGGGAAACCCGACTTTCGACCGAGAGCACTATTCGAGCGCATGCAGATCGAAGCGTTGGCGACGACAGAGACACCCCTTTCCGATCTCGCCGCCCACCAAGCCTTGGAGTCGGAGGTGGACTGGTCCCGCAAGGTGATCCCTGCCTTCAGACCCGACGAGCTCGTCGACCTTGCGTCCCCAAAATGGCCAGACCGGATAGCCAGTCTTGGCGAGCTGTCGGAATGCGAGACTGGTTCTTATCGCGGGTTTCTCTCCGCGTTGGAGAAACGACGCAACGACTTCATCGAGCTCGGCGCCACGTCGACCGATCACGGGCACGCGACGGCCAGAGCTGTGGAACTCGACGCGAGCGAAGCCGAACGAATCTACGCTCTTGCCCGAGCAGGACGTGCAACTAACGAGGAGACAGAGGCGTTCCGGTCACACATGCTCTGTGAGTTCGCCAGGATGTCATGCGAAGACGGGCTTGTGATGCAACTTCACACCGGGGTCTGGCGCAACTACGACATAGCCACGTTCGCGCAGTTCGGTCCCGACGTCGGAGCCGACATTCCGACTCGGTCCGATTTAGTGGCCTCGTTGCATCACCTGCTGAACCGCTTCGGCTCGGACGTCGGATTCAAGCTCGTCATCTACACCGTCGACGAATCGACCTGGAGCCGTGAGCTGGCGCCTCTCGCCGGTTTCTACCCGTCCGTTTACATCGGAGCGCCGTGGTGGTTCCTGGATGCGCCCGACTCGATTCGTCGTTTTCGCGAGTCGACGACGGAGATTGCCGGCCTTTCCAATTACGCAGGGTTCGTCGACGATGCACGCGTGCTGACGTCCATCAGGGCTCGTCATGACGTCGCACGACGCGTGGACTGTGGCTACCTTGCGAAACTCGTCGTCGAGGACCGGCTCTCCGAGGACGAAGCCTCTCTCATCGCACCGGATCTGGCGTTCGGTTGCGCCAAACGCGTCTTTCGAATGTGATGCGACAAAGGTTGGCGGGTGACTTCAAAGGTTGGCGGGTGATTTCAAATTGGAGTGCTTATGGCGCCAGTGGCGATTGTGGCGCATCGTTGCCATTGGCAAACACCGAGCATCACTTGTGGATAACTGCGCCACAATCGCCACTCGGCCCATAAGCACTTCCGAAACGTTTCAGGCGCGTGCGTGAATCAGGCGCGCCGTGATTCGGGCCCTCTCGCGCATGCGTGACTCAGCCCTCCTCAGCCCTCAGCCCTCAGCCCTCAGCCTTCAGCCCTCAGCCACCGGTCCTTCGGGACTTGGCACGACTCGGTGCCACCCGCCTCGGCTCACCTCGTTGTTTGGCAAAGTGTGGCGGCCACGGGGCGTCTCCCAGACCTCCGGCCTCGTCGCGGGCAGCCAACTCGAGTAACGGATCGAGTGAATAACTTCGGTCGTCGATCGAGGCGCCCGGATCACCTCGCTCTACATAACGAATCGGCACGGTCGCGATCGTGAGGTCCGCCGGTTCAGCGACGGGCACCTCGTCCCATTCGAGCGGGCACGAGACTCGTCCTTCGGGATTGTTCCGCACCGAGTAGACCGACGCGACGGTGCGATCCCGTGCGTTCTGGTTGTAGTCCACGAACACGCGGTCACCCCGCTGTTCCTTCCACCAAGCTGACGTGGCCATCTGAGGCATCCGGCGCTCGAGCTCTCGCGCTAGGGCGAGAGCTGCTCGTCGGACCTCGGTGAAGTCCCAGCGCGGTTCGATGCGGACGTTGACGTGTATTCCTCGTGACCCAGAGGTCTTCGGAAACCCGTCCAAACCGTGTTCCACCAGGACCGATCTCGCTTCGAGGGCAACCCGCCTGACATCGTCGAACGCCACGCCAGGTTGGGGGTCGAGGTCGATCCGAAGCTCGTCGGGGTGGTCGACGTCCGTGCGTCTCACCGGCCAAGGGTTCAAATCGATACAGCCCAGGTTGGCTGCCCATGCGAGGTGGGCGACATCTGTGGGGCAGAGTTCCTCCGCGCTCCGCCCGCTCGGGAAGGTCACAGTCACCGTTTCTATCCACGACGGTCGGCTTTGCGGGACACGCTTTTGGAAGAAGGACTCGCCTTCGGCGCCGTTGGGAAACCTCTTCAACACAGTGGGACGCTCGAGCACACCCAGGAGCGCGCCTGGGCCCACGGCGACGTAGTAGCGCACCAGGTCGAGCTTGGTCTCACCGCGCGTCGAAAAGAAGACCTTGTCGGGATTGGTGACAGACACATCGCGTCCGTCAACCTCGATCGTGACCGGCGCTGTTTTCATTCCATCGATGCTCGCACGTAACGGCGCAGTCGGGCGGTACTTTCGTCGGAGTGGAACCGTTGGCCGCACTTCGCCGAATCGCCTATCAGCTCGAGGCCGCCGCAGCGCCTTCATACAAGGTCCGGGCGTTCCGGCATGCCGCAAACGCGATTGAGCCGATAGACCGAAGCGAACTCGAGGACCTGGCTTCGAAGGGCCGCCTGAAGTCGATCGACGGCGTCGGAGATACGACGTCTCAGGTCATCACAGAGGCGCTTGCCGGAGAAACCCCGAAGTACCTCGAGAAGCTCGCCGAGGATGCGCTTCCTCCACTTGGCGGAGCTGTCGCAGAGCTTCGCAACTCGCTCAGAGGCGACTGCCACAGCCACTCCGACTGGTCCGACGGAGGCAGTCCGATCCGGGAGATGGCGGAGACGGCGCGCGACCTGGGCCTCGAGTATCTCGCGCTCACCGACCACAGCCCCAGGCTCACCGTCGCCCACGGACTCGACCGAAAGCGACTCCTGGAACAGCTCGACGTCGTCGCCCGGCTGAACGACGAGTTGGCACCGTTCCGGATACTCACCGGGATCGAGGTGGACGTGCTCGAGGACGGTTCGCTCGACCAAGACGACGATCTGCTCGAGAGGCTCGACGTAGTGGTGGCGAGCGTTCACTCGAAACTCCGCATGGGCTCGGAGGAGATGACTCCCAGGATGCTCGCCGCAATCGACAGTCCACATACGGACGTACTCGGTCACTGCACCGGTCGCATCCTCGCCGGACGGGGACGACCGCCGTCGACCTTCGACCCCGAGGTTGTCTTCGAGGCGTGTGCCCGCACGGGCACCGCTGTCGAGATCAATTCGCGGCCCGAACGCCGAGACCCGCCCACAGAGCTTCTCCAACTCGCCCTCGATGCAGGCTGTCTTGTATCGATCGACAGCGACTCCCACGCGCCGGGTCAGTTCGAATGGCTGCGTTACGGATGCGAGAAAGCGGTCGATGCCGCGATCGCAACCGACCGGATCGTTAATTCGTGGCCGCAAGAGAAGCTTCTCGATTGGACGGCTGGCCATGACTGAACCGGGGCGCGAGCCGCTTACGGTGGTCTCGATGGTGAGTGATGCCTGAGCTCCCCGAGGTCGAGGCACTGTCGCTCTTCTTGAACGAGAGATGCGCAGGTGAGCGCATCGAACGGTGCGAGCTCGCTTCTTTCGCGGCTCTGAAGACCTTCGACCCTCCTCTCGACGCGCTTGTGGGCACCACGATTCGCAGTGTGGGACGTCGCGGTAAGTACCTGATCTTCGGCATCGACGAGTTTCAGCTCGTCATCCATCTCGCGCGAGGTGGCTGGGTCAAGTGGTGGGAGAGCCTCCCGGAGAAAAAGGCCCGTGCCGGTAGCCGCGGTCCGCTGGCGCTTCGCGTCGGCCTTGCCGCCGAGGACCTCGCTCCGTCGCCCGGCTTCGACGTCACAGAAGCAGGGACGGAGAAACGCCTCGCGATCTGGCTGGTGCGCGATGTCAACGACATAGAGAACGTGGCAACCCTCGGACCGGACCCGCTCGAGGCTGGATTCGACGCAGGCGAACTCGGACGCCTGTTGGCGAGAGAGTCCGGAACGGTGAAAAACGCCCTCGTGCGTCAATCCGTGATCGCCGGTGTCGGGAACGCATACTCGGACGAAGCGTTGCACGCAGCGCGACTATCGCCGTTCAAGACGGCGAATCGCTTGAGCGAAGAGGAAGTGGCCCGACTGCACGACGCTCTCGTTTCGGTACTGGCGGACGCGGTCGAGCGGGAGAGAGGCATGTCCGCAAATTCACTCAAGGGGGACAAAAAACGCTCCATGCAGGTACACGGCCGCACCGGCGAAGCTTGTCCTGTCTGCGGCGACGTAATCCGCGAAGTGTCGTTCGCGACGAAATCGCTCCAGTACTGCGCTACGTGCCAGACCGGCGGCAAACCGCTTGCGGACAGACGTCTTTCGCGCTTGATCAAATAGTTCGCGCTCGATCGAATAGGAGGGGCAGTGTCATCCCAACCAAGAAAGGTTCGAGCAGCGCGTCTGGTCCAACACGGATCGCCTCTCGTAGTCGAAGAGGTTGCGCTCCAAGAACCAGGACCGGACGAAGTCGTCGTCGAGCTCGCTTACGCGGGAGTGAATCCCGTGGACCGCTACGGCGTGCAAGGGCTCGTCGCGCCCGACGTGCCCTTGCCGAGGACGATTGGGGTAGAAGCCTCTGGCACCGTCGGATCGCGGCGGGTGACTGTGCACGGATACGGGTTGGGCACGACCCGGCAAGGTCTGTGGTCGGAGGCGGCGGTCGTTCCGGAGGCGGCTCTCGTCGAAGTTCCCGACGGTGTCGATCTGGCTGCAGCGGCCGGCGTCCGCGTAGCGGGGGTGACGTCTTGGCGGCTGGTCACCGAGTTTGCCGGGGTCGTGAGCACGGACCGCGTCCTCGTCCTCGGCGCTGCGGGTGGAACGGGTAGCGTAATCGTCTCGGCCATCCATGGCATCGGCGCGACGGTCTGGGCACAGACGAACGACGAATCAAAGCGTTCTTGGGTCGAGCAGAGGGGAGCCGACAAGGTCGTCGTGTGCGACGCCGACGGGCTCGCCGCCGCCATTTCCGACCTGAGCCCCAACGTCATCTTCGATCCCCTAGGCAACGGGTACACGGCCGCCGCGATCGATGCCGCCAGCCAAAAGGGGCGCATCATGCTCTATGGCACGTCGGCAGGAGCGCGCGGCGACTTGCCTCTCCAACCGGTGTACCGCAAGGGACTCACCCTTTACGGGTACGCGGGGCTTCAAGAGCCCGAGGAGAGCCTCAAGGCGGCCAGTGCCCGGGCCCTGCAGGCGATGGCGGAAGGAAAGCTCGAGCTGGCGGTTGACAGCAGGGTGCCGCTTTCCAAAGTCAACGACGCGCTCAGTCGCCTCGAGCACCGCGACGTGCTCGGCAAGCTGGTCCTCGACCTGCACGCCTGACATTCTTTGGGGATGGCATCCAGCGTTGGCTTTCACGAAAAGGAAGAGTCGCTTCGTCCCGAGACCAGGGATCGACATCGAGCCTGGGCGTCGGTGCAGGAGGAGCTCGAAGCGATCGACTGGTACGACCAGCGAGTCGACGCAGCGGGTGACGCCGAGCTCAAGGGTCTCCTCGCGCACAACCGTGACGAAGAGAAGGAGCACGCGGCGATGGTCATCGAATGGCTTCGCCGAAGGGATCCCAAATGGGACGAGATGCTCAGGCAGTACCTCTTCACGGATTTGCCGATCCTCGACATCGAAGCGGCGGCGGAGAGACGCGGCGACGCTGAGGAGGCGACTTCTCCTTCGGGGCTCGGCGGATCCGGTGACCTCGAAGTACGGAGTCTGCGCGGAGCGTCGGCGCTATGAACCGCCTCCGACGGGACCTCGCTCCCCTTTCGGACGCCGCGTGGTCCCAAATCGACGACGAGGCGAACCGCACTATCAAGACATTTCTCGCAGCGAGGCGACTCGTCGACTTCGACGGACCGAAAGGTTGGGACTTCCCAGGGATCTCGACTGGCGGTTGCGGTGCGATCGATTCGCCGGCCGAGGGGGTAGATGCGACCACGCGTCAGGTTCGACCGATGGTGGAGCTGACCGTCGACTTCGAGCTGTCACTGGAAGAGACCGACAGCGTCGACCGCGGATCGATGAGCCCCGACTTGAGCCCGGTCGTCGAAGCAGCCAGACGAATCGCGCTCGCAGAAGATCGTCTTGCGTTCGAGGGATCTTCGGCCGCTGGGATCACCGGGATTGCGTCAGGAAGTCCTCACCGACCCGTCAGCATCGGAGACGACTATGCGAAGTTCACGCGCCAGGTCGCACACGCCGTTGCCATGTTGCGTAACTCAGGAGTGAGCGGGCCATACGGCCTCGCGCTCGGGCCTCGCTGCTACACGGGGGTGGTCGAGTCGACCGAGCACGGGGGCTACCCGGTGTTGGAGCATCTGCGCCTCGTCACCGGTGGCCCGGTCGTATGGGCTCCGGGGGTGGAAGGATCCGCCGTGGTGTCATTGCGGGGAGGGGACTTCCGGCTAACCGTGGGTGGCGATCTGTCGATCGGATATCTGGCTCACACCGCTACAAAAGTCACCCTCAGGCTGAACGAGACGGTGACCCTGTCGAACGACAGCCCAGAAGCAGCGGTCGCCCTGCGCTACTCGTCGGGCTGAGTGGCGGCCCGTTCCCTCGACCCGCTGGCACCTGGGTGACGTGCCGTTCCCTTGAGCCTCTCATCCCTGCTCGCGGGGGTCGAGGACATGGATGTGCAGCCGCCCTCTAAGGTCGCCCGCCATGTCCTTCGTCCTCATCGACAAGCCACGGCCCCATGTCAGCCTCGTCACGCTCAACAGACCTGAGCGCATGAACGCGATGGCTTTCGACGTGATGATCCCGCTCCGAGAAGCATTGGAGGAGATCAGCCGCGACAACGACACCAGGGTCGCAGTCATAACAGGTGCAGGTGACGGCTTCTGCTCCGGCGCGGACCAGGAGGATCCGGGGACTATCCCCGATATCGAAGGGCTCACACTTCCCGGTATCGCACTCAGATCCATGGCGCTTCTCGACGATGTGATCTTGGCGATCCGAAAGATGCGCCAGCCGGTGATCGCAGCCGTGAACGGCGCGGCGATCGGAGGAGGGCTCTGCCTGAGCCTGGCTGCGGACATACGAATTGCGTCGGAGGTGGCGTACTTCCGCGCGGCCGGGATCAACAACGGGCTGAGCGCCGCGGAGCTCGGCCTCAGCTACCTCCTGCCACGCGCGATCGGTTCGTCGCGCGCCTCCGAAGCGATGCTGACCGGCAGAGACATCGACGCAGAAGAGGCTGAGCGGATCGGGCTCGTGTCGCGCGTCGTCACAACCGCAGACCTCTTGACCGCGTGTTACGAAACCGCGGAGCGGATCATCGGGTGGAGCCGCGTAGGGGTCGAGCTCACCAAGCGCATGCTGTGGTCGAGTCTCGATGCTGCGAGCCTTCAAGCTCACATGGACCACGAAGGAACCTCGCAGCTGTTCGTCCGTGTCACCACCCAGAACTTCGAAGAGGCGACACGTGCCCGAAGAGAGGGAAGGGCACCGATCTTCGCCGACTAAATCAGCGGTGAGCCAGATCGCCGATGCGCTGGCGAGCCGAGGCTCCCACAGAGCCGGCGCGCCCGTGCCTCTGTGCGTCGGCAAGACTCTTCGCACGAACGTCGACGACAAAGGGGGAGGTCCTCCACATGCCCGTTCCTTTGGACGAGCACCCGATACACCAAGCACCACTGTCGATAAGGCACATGGCGACGAGTGACCGCAACGCATATGACAGGTCCTACTTCAACGCGCACGACCGGACAGGCGAGATCTTCCTCGTCACGGGCCTCGGCGTCTATCCCAACCTCGGTGTGATCGACGCCTATGCGACCGTCAGACGCGGGAGGACGCAAGACACCGTCCGCTTCTCCGATGCACTCGGCGAACACCGCATGGACCAGCGTGTCGGTTCATATGACATCGAAGTCATCGATCCACTCGAACGGATCCGGATCAGGTGTGACCCGGAAGACGGCGTCGCCTTCGATCTCACGTGGACAGGCTCGTTTCCCGCTGTGGACGAGCCGCCTCACGTCATGCGCCAGGCCGGACGGGTGATACTCGACGCCCAGCGTTTCGCGC
>DASPVS010000044.1:0-8837 GCA_035622235.1 Acidimicrobiales bacterium
GGAGCCGAGGACTCTCCGACGGGTGCGACATACCCTGAAATATCCATCCCCCAATACGAGCTGTATCCGATAGCGCCGTTGTACGTGTCCTCTTCTACAGTGGTTTGCGTCGTGGAACCCGAACCCTCGTCACCACCCACCGACGTGACTTGGCTCCCATTAACCGCGACGACAATGGCCACATGCTGTGCAGTACCCGCTCCCTCGTAGCCGTAGTTAAACACGACCGCATCACCGACCGCAGGCGTGTCTGATAGGGTCTCATAGTCCTGGCCGTACACGTAGAAGCTGCCCGCGGCAGCAGTGAGCGTACCGGGATCACCCGCCCCCTCGTTTGCCCAGACCCATTTGGCGAAATCCGCACACCACTCCTGGGCGGAGCAGGAGTTCTCAAAGCCCGTTCCCCCGAGCGAGTTTGTTGAGCAGTAGTTCTCTCCAAGGTTGGCCAGCGCGAGGTTCGCGACGCCGTTACCGGTAAAAGCCGCCGCAGGCCGAACAAATATCCCCGTCGAGATTGCCAGAGAGCCAATAAGGATGAGCGGGGCGACCGCCGCACCGAGGAAGTGCACGCGCGCAAGCCGATGGATCCGATATCTCTTCATTTCTCGGCCCTTTCCGCCGCAGTTTTGCGTTGAGGTTTAATGAGACCAATTCGAGATGTCAATAGTCGCCCAAGAGCCACAACAAATCTAAATCACTGTTGCGCGGATGCCACAGCGCGATCGGCGACATATCCAAAAGGCCCAATGACTAGCGTCTCTACCGATGGCATCCCGCCTTCAGCACCCGTACTCCACACTGCTTTAAGGAGGTCTGAAAGTGTGGCTTGACAAGATCTGTAGAGTCGCATCCTTTCGTCCCGCCTCGGATTTACGCATACGTCGATGGCAAACAGGCGCAGCACTCTTGGGAACCTTCTCAGTACTGCTCGCCTTCGGTGCAACGGTCACGTCCTGCTCGACCTCTTCGACGAGTCGGGACGAAGGATCACTGGTGTCAACCTCACATGGATCCCCGTCTGGAACCACGTCCACTCAGGCGAGTGCCCAGGTTCTTGCTCCGACTCCATCCGATTCTGCCGCTCTGACGGCCGAATTCGCAGCTAAATCGTCGATACAGCCGAACCACATCGCGATCGAAGCAAGCTCCGTCCACGTTGCCTATGTGCCCTCATCTGAGACGTACTGGGCGCTAGCCAGCTTCACCCCTCTGCAGACAGCGACGTCCCAGGAACTGGTGAATCTTCAAGACGGCCACAATGTCGGTATCTTCAAGAGGTCTCGGAGCAACTCATGGCAGATTGTGGAGACGGGATTCGTCCCGTTCTGTCCTGTTGAGACCGTGATCCCCATTTCTGTTCGCTCCGCTTGGCATCTGACCAATCCGGCAGCCTGCACCGCTCGATGATCTGCCATCTGCGCATAGCCGATCGACGAGACAGGTGTCACCGCCCAACCTCTTAGTCACCTGTTCGACTGATGCTTTTCGCCAGTTGAACACCCGCCACCGAACGAGACGGCCCCGTCCAAGTCTCGATTATTCCGGCGTGCACTCTTGAATACTCCAGAAGTAGGTGTTCGACTGGTCTTTCGAGTCCAGGTCGCCATGGAGTGGCACCACCAGAATTTCAGGCCCCCGCAAGGCTTCACCGTTGCTTAGCGAGAGGCTTACACGATCGTGTCCGGTCACCCGGGCCGAGGCGTCGCGCGTGACCAGCGACGCGAGCGCGGCCAGACTAGGTGCCGTGAGCGAAGATGGATCTCCTTCGGAGACCTACGATCAGCTTTTCGAGAGGGCAAGCGATGCACATTTCGGGCTGCCCGTAGTCAGCTCGAAGTTGGTGATGCCCCAGTTGCCCAACACTTTTGTGGCGCGCCCTCGGGTCTTGTCGTCATTGTCTCGCGCTCCGTGGAACTTCTGCCTCTTGCAAGCCCCTGCCGGCTACGGCAAGACGATCGCCGCCATTGAAATCGTGAAGTCAATGACCAATTTTGAGGTTGCATGGCTGTCGCTTGATCAATTCGACTCTGCCGAGCTGGGCTTCTGGGTGCACTTGGCAGCTTCGATCGATCGAGCGCACCGGGGTCTACTTAGAGGGCTGTCGAACTCGCCAAGTTGGCGTCCGAAACACGGCGGCGCCCAGCTCGCGGCATCCTTGCTAGGCGCTATCTCGTCGGAGAGTCACTTGGTGATTGTCCTAGACGATCTGCACCATATTCGGAGCCGTGCTGTCTGGGACCAGCTCAGTTTCTTCCTCGACCGTCTCCCGAACTCAGTGGTCGTCCTTGCAACGTCACGAGCCCTGCCACCCCTTCCGATTGAACGATGGACGATCCAACAAAAAGCCTTGACCGTTGACGAACGGATTTTACGCTTCGACACTTCCGAGACCTCTGAGCTCGTCTCCCACCTCGGCCATTCCGACCTCGGTCCCGACGACATAGTCGATCTGGTGGAGCGGAGCGAGGGTTGGGCGGTCGGTCTAATCCTCGAAACGCTCACCAGGGACCGGCCGTGCCAATCGGAGACTGTAAAAAATCGTCGACGAGATGGGCCGACTCGAGCGGTGGTCAGCTACCTCACGACTGAGGTACTCGACGGCATGAGCGCCGAAGACAGGGAGTTTCTGCTGTCCCTTTCAGTACTCGACACCTTCGATAACGATCTATGCCGCAAGGTCACGGGCGAACGCGATGCGGGCCTTCGTCTTCGATCACTCCAGATAGCAAACTTGTTCATGATGCCCGTCGACGAATTGGCGGGACGCTTTCGGCTGCACCACTCTTTGAGAGAAATGCTCCTCGAGGAGCTCGATTCGCGGGATCCGGGTCGGGTAGTCGAGCTCCAACGAAACGCAGCGGCCGCTGCGGAAGCAAGGGGCGAGGTGATGCTTCAGATCCATCATCTTGTCCAGGCGGGTGAGCATGCTGAGGCTGTCCAACTGATGATCGCTTATGCCTTTCGGCAGGGCAGCCTGGCAACGGCCCGGGAATTGATCGAATCCTTTCCCGAGCAGTTCCTGCACGAGGACCCGACTCGGATGCTCGACATTGCCCTGATGCACTTCTTCGCGGGCAACTGGACGATGGCGAAGAGGTGGTGCGACCAGGTCGCTAGCACCCTCGAAGCTGGTCCTAGCCCTCTACGAGCACGTCTCGAGCTGTATCGGACGTGGACCCACGGAGGCGTTGGTGACGGCGAATCCGCTGCAAGATCGCTGAATCGGAGTCTCGCGGCAGGAATTTGCAACGACGAGGCACTCGTTGCGCTCGCCATCCTGACTGTCGTTCGTCTGCACATACTCTTCACCAACGACAAGGAGGCGGCCGCCGCATGGCTTGACAAGGCTGCGCACGTTCCCGCGGAGTTCGTCCATACTCACAGCATCGCCATACCGGCGTTGACTGCCGCTCTGGAGTTCTCGAGGGGCGAACCTCGGCGAGCAGAAACCCTTGCTCGACGTGCGCTCGCAGCTGCAGACGAGCTGGAGGCACCCCCAGCACCTCCGGTCCTTGAAGCACTTCTTGCCCTCACAGACGTCTTGATTGAATCTGGGCGTCTGTCGGACGCAGCGATAATGGTGCAACAAGCTGAAGAGTTGGCCTCACAAGTCGCTCCCCTTGCCTACACAGCACACATAGAG
This sequence comes from Acidimicrobiales bacterium, assembly GCA_035622235.1. GTDB lineage: Bacteria > Actinomycetota > Acidimicrobiia > Acidimicrobiales > UBA8190 > DASPVS01. The sequence continues at coordinate 3,644 of DASPVS010000044.1, forward strand.
TTGCGCCGGATCGAGCTGGAGGCCGCTACCAGGGGCGCGGCCGCAGGGGCATTCGCGGCCGACCGAGCAGTGGCACGCCTAAATCAACGAGGATTAGCGACGACATTGTCCGATCGACTCATCGGTCGTCACGCGTATTGGCTTCTCAAATCCGGTGATGTGCGCGGAGCTAAGCGTAATTACCTGACGCTGCGCCCATCGCCAACCCGCTGCATCATCGAAGCCCTGTTGCATTGCCACGATGACAGCAGCAATGCAACGGACCATACCAACCGGGCTTTCTCCTCATTCGTGGATACGAAGTACTGGTCCTTTGCCCAGAGACTAGAGATCGAACTTATTCATAGCGCCACGAATGGCTATAGCAACGTCTGCGACATCGTCGACCATGCCGATGGCCTTGCCTGGACCGTCGTCAGACAAGGAGAACCTCTCCTGCGTCGCCTCGCTTCAGAAGCAGACCGAACGAAGAGATCGACGATCGTGGACCTAATGGAGAGATCTCATCAATTCAGCGCCGCATTCCGGCCGACAGACGCAGCTACCCGTGGCTTGTTAACCGACCGCGAGCGAGCGCTCCTCGATCTGCTCCCGAGCTGTCTCACCTACTCCGAGATGGCGTCGGAGCTATCGATATCAGTGAACACGGTGAAGTCAAATCTGAAGGCGCTCTATCGCAAGCTCGGAGCGAGCACTCGCTCCGAAGCGGTCAGGCGAGCCACTGCTGCTGAGCTGCTCGGGAGCTGACGGGTCTGGCGCGAGATGGGACGTTTGGTGCCGAGAATGTCGTCCGACCCTGTCGGTGCCGGGAATTTCATCCGACCCCATCGGAGTTACGCCGGTAGCCCAACTAGACATCCCTTCCCAGCGGAATAGACAGCCCTTCCCGGCAAGGTGGGATCACACCGTGGCGGCGGGTGTGTTGACGAAGGCGGCGAAGGGCGGCTGTTCACCAGCAGGCGCCGGCGAACACCGGGAAATGCCCGTGGGGTTCCCTGGAGCCGCCAGGGCCGGTGGGTCGGCGAAGGCACGGCGGCGGAGATCGAGGCAATCCAGAAGGTCGTTGGCGTTGGCGTCCCGATAAGTCATCGCAGGCAGGTTCCACTTCCGCTCGATCGTCTTCAAAACGGAAGTGTGGTCGTAAACGGTGTGGGACACGAACTGCGGTTTGCTGTAAGGAGAAGCAACCACGGTCGGGACCCGGAAACCATATCGGTCGTAGCCCCCGTGTTGGTCCGTTGCGGGATCGATGTCGGGCGGGATGTCGTCCGGCGGGACCGCGGACGGCGGGGGGACGTGGTCGTAGTAGCCGCCGTGCTCGTCGTAGGTCCACACAAACAGTGTCCGGTCCCATAACGGACTGTTGAGCAACGAGTTGACCACGGTCGAGACGAAGTGCTCGCCGAGCGAGAGATCCTGAGGATTCTCCTCAGTACCTGTGAGGATGTTCGGATCGACGTACGACACAGCGGGCAACCTGCCCGACCTCGCGTCGGCGTGGAACTGATCGATCGTCTTGATCCGGCTGGGGTTCTTCTTGACGATGTCGGCGATCACATAGAGGGTCGAGACGTTGGTGGCATAACTGGCCCAGCTAATGCCATGCGCGTCCAGGCGGTCGAAGATGGTCCCATTGGGGGGGATCCCAGTGATCGACGAGGTCTCGGTCGCGATCAATCCGAAAGCGGTCCCTGCCAACAGGAAGCGGCGGTTCGGGTACGTCTGCGCGAGCACGGAACAGAAATACCGGTCGCAAACGGGGAAGGTCTTGGCAAGAGAGTGGTAAAACGGAATCTCCTCGCCCGTGTAGTACGCCATCGACCAGGCGCTGCTGCTTTCGGGTCCGATGAAACCGTTGTTGTGGCCGTGACCGAACTGGATGTGGCTCGCATCCCAGGTCTGCGTGACGTGACCGGCTTGGCAGGTGTCGGTCTCATGGAATGCACGCACGAATCCACCCGTGGGGTCGGGGTTCGTGTTGGTGGGCCGACCGTAGCGATCGAGAGTCAGCCCGTCGCCCCGGCCGAGCATCCCCAGGTAGTTGTCGAACGAATGGTTTTCCTGCATCACGACGACGATGTGGTCGATCTGTGGAAGCGTGTCCGTTCCCTCGGGCAAGCTCGGGTCGGGCAGGGAACCGGGTTTCCGCCACTGAGAGCGCGGCGGCAGGCGCAACGATGACGTGGCCCTCAGACTCACATCGGAGGAGGTGCCGTTGGTGGTACAGGCACCGGCCCCCACAGCCGCCGCTCCCACCCCGATGGCACCCTGGAGGATCTGTCGTCTCGTCCAGCCTCGACCCGGGCTCATGCGAACGTGTCTTACAAGATGCGACCAAAAACGTCAAGAGAACCCACCTCCATGCCGCACGCAAAGAGGTCTGACAGCAAACTCCCTGCCGAACGCGACTTCGCGGTTAGGACAAGTCCTCGCGGATCGTGTTCAGGTCGGCCCGTGCCGCAATCAAGTCCTGGCGGACCGTCTGCAGATTGGCACGAGCCCCGTGGAGGGTCGACGCGTTCGCCGGGTAACCCTGCGGCGTAAGTACCAAGAGGGATGCCGACTGGCCATCTGTCAGTCCCTCCGCCGCAGACACCCTCGCTTCAAAGTCGGCGTACGCGTCTTGGGCTCCATTCAGATTGCCTGCCGTCGCTTGGAGCCTGGCGATCGCGCCCGAGATCGTCGATTCGAGACCAACGAGCCTCGCCTCGATCGCGGCGGCCCGATCCGTCGCGAGCACCAAGTCGGTCTCCGGGGTCATCACCAGGTACACGCGGTAATCGAAGACCATCGAATGAGCGTCCGCCCTCAACGCCACGCAGGTGGTCTCGCCTCTGACCTCTGTCTGAAGTGCTTCGATGCCCGGAAGCTCGATGCCGGTGATCTTGCTCAGTAGCGTTGCCTTGTCGCTGCTGGTCACGGCGCTCGAGGCGTTCACTCTGTTTGTCAGGTCTTCGAGCTGGCTGACGCGACCCTCGAGCTCGTTTTCGACCCTCTGCTGGGCAGTGCTGAAGACGGACGGCGAGCAGTTCGGGGAAGACGCGTTCGTGTTCGTGGCGTTTGGTGTGCTTGTTGCCGTATCGGGGACCGAATCGGACACGGAATCAGGGGAGCTGGATATGGTCCCAACGGCAGCCGGTGTGGAGTCGGCCGCGCTTCTGACGGCGTGAGCCGCGAACGCCGCCCCGGGAACCGATGCGGATGCTGCAGTCACAACGATAGCCCCCACAGCGCCGAGGCCCATGCGCTTAAAAAGCGTGGATCTGAAGCGACGGACTTTCATCACGAGTCACCTTGGCTCGGTGTCGCCAGGTCGGTGTCGGCCTGGGTCAAATCCTGGTCGAGTGACGCGAGACCGGCGTCAACGTCCGAGAGCGAGGACGGCGAGAGCGCCACGATCGCCGCAGACACCTCCGAAGACCCGGAATTGCGTGAGGAGCTCGAGGCCGAAACAGATGACGCTGCGTGCGAAGTGGTGGCTGAGCCCCCTCCGAACATCGACGCCAAGAGCCAGCCGCACGCCACGGCCACCAGTACCAGCGCGAGAAGAACGACTGGCGCCCTGCGGCGCGGCTTCGTGTGTGTGTCGACGATCGCTTCCACCACTGTTTGTATCGGACTCTTTCTTCAGTGACTTCACGACATTCAGTAAATCCTCGAAGGATCGTGACATCTTGTTGTTCCCAGAGCATTAGCGGGGGGTTAGAGAACTGTGAGGAGACGCGCAATTCCTGCTTGTGAGGAGTTCGTGGGAGGTCACCTCAGGTTGACACACTTATAGGTCTTTGCGGCAGCCGCCTCGTCCGAGGCGTGTGGAAAGTCGAGAAAAACGAAATCGCGGAGAAGTCAGCTCGATGCCCAGCTGCCGTTCCAGATCCAGGTAACCAACGGAGCTGACGGCGGAGCTGTGTCGGTATAACCGCCATAGAGAAGGCCCTCATCGGTATTGCGGTTGTACGCGAGGCTCGCGCCTACCTCTTCGGGCGGAGACGTCGCGCACGACGACGAGCACAGGGTCCAGTCAGATCCGTTCCAAGTCCACGTATCGTCGAGCAAATCGTCACTGTTGATCGTCTTGCCGTTGCCACTTCCGCCCATCCCGCCGAAGATCACTGTCCCCGTCGAATCCGATGACCCGGCAGGGAACTCCCGGGCAGCCGGGCCCGACTTGCTCTTCTCGGTCCACGTCCAAGCGCCGGAAGTCGTGTTGTAGGACAAGACCCAGGTGTCGCCAACCAGATCCAAGCAACTCGCGCCGCAGCTCGAAGACGTCTCGTCACCCGCGAAGAGGACGTCGGTGTTATTCGATCCGTCGTACGACTCGTTGGCTCCATAGAGAACTGGGGGTGCTCTGCTGGTGCTCAACTCGGTCCAGGATCCGTTCCACAGCCAGGTATCGCCATCGGCGGCCGGACTGCCACCTTCGACTGCGGAGGGGATGTTCTCCCCTCCGTACAGGACCAGGCCTTGCAGGTGAGGAGCCTCGTCGGCTGTAGCCGCGTATCGCGCGGAAGGTTCGGTCGAGGTGGGCACTTCTGACCAGGTACCGGTGTTCGTCGACGACTGGTACGACAGCTCCCACGTGTCGTCCAGTGCAACGGGTTGTGCAGAACCTCCAGGCAATGATTCTCCCCCGAAAAGCACCAGATCACCGCTCGTCGGGTCGTAAGCGAAAGCCGCTCCCAACCGAGGAGAAGGCGACGTGCCGGTGATCGTGACCGGTGCCCAGCTAGCTGTGGTCGAGTCGAAGACCTGCGTCGAACCGGAAAGGGCGGCGGCAGAGGTGCAGCAACCACCGAACAAAATCGTGGACTTTGCACTTTGGTTCGCGTCGTAGGCCATCGAAGCCCCCGTCAACGGGGAGAGGGTCGTGCATCCCGTAGGCAAGGTCCCGTCGACCGCATCCGTAAGGAAGTCGAGGGTGGGTCCTGAGAAGATGTCGGAGTACGTGACAGCGTGCTGGTCGCCGGACAAGACGGCCAGCTGTGTGGAGACCTTTGAGCCGGTCGCAGAGCATTGCTCGTTGAGCTGTTGTGCCAAGTAGGTGGCTTGCGCGAGTGGGATCGCCTCGTCGGTGCTGTTTGCAAGCAGAAACGGCGGAGCCGGAATTGTGGAGCTCAACGATTCAGCGGGTGAAGCGTGGGAGTAGGTGTAGGACGCGCTCTCGGTCTCCGTGCCGGTTGTGTAGTAGAGC
>DASPVS010000045.1:0-4065 GCA_035622235.1 Acidimicrobiales bacterium
CGGATTTGTATGCCGCGCTCGCACACAGCTCCGCAGCACCTGTCATTCCCGGTGAACCGGCGACTATCGCCACTGCTGCCTGCCACTTGTAAGTGTTGCGGGGCTTGTCCGGTAGAAGCGCATCCACATCGCTGTCCTCGACGACACCGATCCGGGCCCCGCTCACCTCCAACCCGATGTCGGCGACTTCGACAAGACCCGCGAGAGCGGGGCCGTCGCCTTGCAATAGTCCCGGCTTGAGTGCCGCGAAAGTGACGGTCACGTCCGCGCGCAAAGGCTCGCCGCTCGCCGCGCCCGTGTCGCCTTCCACGCCTGACGGTATGTCCACCGCGAGCACCGGTACCCCCGAAGGCACCGACGGAGCTCGGTACGTTCCGCGAAAACCCGTGCCGAATGCCGCATCTATCACGAGATCTACGCCACTCGACCGTTCGATTCGATCCGGTGCCTCCGCAACCTCGAGCACCTTGACCCTCGCTCCTCGACGTCGAAGCTTGGAGGCCGCGACGCGGCCGTCCGCGCCGTTGTTTCCTTTACCCGCCACGACCACGACCCTTCGCCCGTATGCACCTCCGAGCATTGCGAGAGCCCTCACCGCGACGGCCGTGCCAGCTCGACCCACGAGCGTCTCCTCGCTTACGCGACGAAGCGCGTCTGCGTCGATGGCGCGCATCTCGTCGATCGTCACGACCGGGATCATTCAGGCCGCACCTGTCTGCCCGTCTCTTGAGCGAACGGGCCCTCAGCGGGCTCACCACCGACCGCGACGACACTCGCCACTGCAAGGGCATCCGTATGCGTGATCGACAGATGAAGGCGGCCGATGCCGCGTTCGTGCGCAAGGCGCGCCGCGCGGCCTGCGAGAGCGACCTGTGGCTGTCCGGCATCGCTTCGGACTACCTCCATCTCCCGGAAGTCGCACGCGCCGATGCCCGCGCCCAAGGCTTTGAGGATCGCCTCTTTTGCCGCGAATCGTCCAGCGAGCCGAGGTCCCGGATCTGGCGTGCGGGAGGCGTACGAAAGCTCGTTGTCGGTGAAGAGCCTGTCGACGACTCTTGGACGTCTGCCGACTAGTGCACGGAACCTCTCCACGTCGACAGCGTCGATCCCGACACCGCAGACGACGGTCGGACCGGGGTGGTTCTCCGGGGTGGTTCTCACTCCACCGTTACGGTTTTCGCCAGGTTCCTCGGCCGGTCGACGTCGTGACCGTGGGCACGGGCGGTGTGATAGGCGAAGAGCTGGAGGGGGACGACGTCCACGAGGGGTGCGAACAGGGGCTCTTCAGGTGCAGGCACCCACAGCACGTCATCGGCCTCCGATGCAGTTTCCTCGTCACCGTCGTTGGCCACGAGGATCACGGTCGCACCACGCGCCCGTACCTCTGCGACATTCGACATCATCTTCTCCCACAGCCGCGTGCGAGTCGCGACACCGACGACGACGGTTCCCGGCTCGATCAACGCGATCGGACCGTGCTTCAACTCGGCCGCCGGATAAGCCTCTGCTCGTACGTAGGCGATTTCCTTTAGCTTCAGCGCTCCTTCCATCGATACCGGCAGTCCCAAGTGCCGGCCGAGAAAGAAGAAATCGCGCGTCGCTGTGTGCTTTCGAGCTACCTCTGCGACATCGTCCCAGCGTCCTACGGCGACGTCTATCAAACCGGGGAGCGAGGTCAGAGACTCGAGCAAGCGCTGTGTCTCGGCTCTCGACAGAGCGCCGCGAAGTTGGCCGAGGTGCAGTGCCAACACTTCGAGCGCCGCGATCTGCGAGAGATGTGTCTTGGTCGCAGCTACACCGATCTCGGGGCCCGCTCGGGTGTACAAAGCGCCGTCCGCCTCTCGAGCCATCGACGAGTCGACGACGTTGGACAACACGAGGAGCTTCGCTCCCATCTGCCGCGCCTGACGCATCGCCTGGAGTGTGTCGACCGTTTCCCCGGACTGGCTGACGCCGACGACGAGCGTTCTGTGATCGAGCACCGGGTCGCGATATCGGAACTCAGAAGCGATATCGATCTCGGCTGGTAACCGTGCCCAGCGTTCGATCGAGTACTTCGCAACCAGACCGGCGTGGTAGCTGGAGCCGCAAGCGACGACGAAAACCTTGTCCACCGCGCGGAGCTCTTCGTCAGTGATCCGGACTTCGTCGAGACCTGTCGTGCCGTCGGCTGCGAGTCGACCGATGAGCGTGTCGGCCACGGCTTGGGACTGTTCGTGAATCTCCTTGCTCATGTAGTCGTCGAACCCGCCTTTTCGAGCGTGCTCGAGGTCCCAGTCGACGTTGAGCGTCTGCGGGGAGACTTCCTCGCCGTCGAGCGTTGTGACCCGCAACGAGCCCGGGCGGATCTCGGCCACCTGGTCGTCGTCGACGACCCAGAACTTCCGTGTCCGGCCCAAGAGCGCGGGGATGTCAGACGCCAGAAGGCCTGCTCCGCCATCCTCGTCCCCGGCCGAGCCCCGGCCGAAACCGACAACCAGCGGCGACGCGCGACGTGCGGCGACGATCAGCTCCGGGTCCCCGCTCCATACAACCGCAAGCGCATAGAGCCCGCGAACATCTGCGAGCGCTTCACGCACCGCGACCGCAAGGCCCTCACCCCCGGCGAGGCGTTCCTCGACGAGGTGGGCCACGACCTCCGTGTCGGTCGCGGAGACGAGGATGTGGCCTCGCTCGCGAAGCCCCGCGGCTAGAGCCTTGTAGTTCTCGATTATCCCGTTGTGGACTACGGCCACCTCACCAGAGCAGTCGAGGTGAGGGTGCGCGTTGCCCTCGGTCGGGTGACCGTGTGTGGCCCATCGTGTATGTCCGATACCTGCGACCACGGACCGAGGGGCTTCTTCGTCTGCGGTCTTCCGGAGCGCATCCAGCGACCGGGTTCCATCCGCGGCGCGCGCTCTCCAGAGCCCCGATGCCTCTTGGACCGCTAAGCCCGCCGAGTCATAACCCCGGTATTCGAGCAGACCGAGGCCATCGAGAATTATCTCGAGCGCGTCATCGCTCCCGGTCACTCCGATGATGCCGCACATGTTCTCTAGGCTATTTCTCCGGTTGGGTCGAGAATGTTTCTGAGCGATTCAGATTCCCTTTCGACCGCGGCGGACAGTCGGGCCACCGCCTCCCTTGCCGCTTCGTCCTCCTCGGCCTCCACCATCACCCGTACGAGAGGCTCAGTGCCGCTGGCGCGGATGAGAACCCGACCCCGGCTGCCGAGAGCAGACCGCTCCTCGTCGACGGCTGCAGTCACACGCGGGGAATCGACGACTGCCGCCGGGTCGGATGTTGCGACGTTCACGAGCAACTGAGGCACTTTGTGCATCGAAGAGGCCAGTAGGTCGGCGAATGTCCTTCCTGATCGCTTGACGAGGTCCGCCAAGAGCACTGCGGTCAGTATCCCGTCACCCGTCGTGGCCAGATCCCGGAACACGAGATGTCCCGACTGCTCTCCACCGAGGCTGAACTCCTCACGATTCAGGGCTTCAAGAACGTAGCGGTCGCCGACCGGCGTCTCGCTCACGGCGATTCCCCGTTCCTCGAGGGCGAGCCGAAGCCCGAGGTTCGACATGACGGTGACAACGACGGTGCTGCGCGCAAGACGGTCCCGTTCGGCCAGATCGACAGCGAACAGAGCCATTAGCTCGTCTCCCGTCGCAACCTCGCCTGTGTGAGCCACCGCCACGAGCCGATCCGCGTCGCCGTCGAATGCGAGACCCAGATCGGCTCCGCACTCGACGACGGCCTCCGCCAGAGTCTCGGGGTGAGTGGAACCGCAACCATCGTTGATGTTGGTTCCGTCAGGCTCGCAAGATAGGGCGGTCACGTCGGCCTTCAGTCTCCCAAACACCGCCGGCCCGATCTCGCAAGCTGCGCCGTGCGCGCAATCGAGGACCACGCGCATTCCTGACAAGTCACGTTCGCCTGTGACACCGACCAGATGCTCTATATAACCCCCTGCCGCTTCACGATCGACGAGGAACCTTCCCACCCTGGGTCCGACAGGGGGTCTTTCCGCCGTCCTCGATGGCGGAGGGATCGGCCCCCATGCACCGACCAATCTACTCAGCT
>DASPVS010000046.1:0-5468 GCA_035622235.1 Acidimicrobiales bacterium
CCGGACCAGATCAGAGTCTTCTGTCGGAAGCGCTTCGCCAGTCGTTCGGCGATAACCGACGACGAAAGGATGCCGATCGTAGCGGGAGTCAGTACCACCCCGGTCTTGATGGCGCTGTATCCCCGAGCCTCTTGCAGGAATACCGAGACGACAAAGAAGCTGCCTTGCAGCACGAGCCACTGCACGTTCTGAGTTATCAGACCGAGATTTGATGTCTTGTTGCGAAATAGCCTGACGGACAACAGAGGCTCGCGACCGGCTCGCTCGCGGTTTCTCACATGGATGAAGAACCAGAGGAGCACAAGTGCGCCAGCCGCGACGAAAAGCCATACAGGCGACACACCCCCCTTCTGTATCACCGTGGTTCCGCCCACTGAGAAGTCTTGGCGCGACCGGAACCATCCGTAGGTTCGGGACTGAAGGACACCGAGGACGACGAGGAACAGCCCCAGGGCCGAGAGGACGGCACCGAAAAAGTCGAATGCAGGCTTTGAACCCGTCCTCTGAGGCGTGCGGATCCGGTACGTGATGAGGATGATGCCCGCGACGACGAGTGTCTGGGCGAGGAACGAAGCCCGCCAACTGATCGCGCTGGTGATGAGGCCGCCGATCAGGGGCCCGGCTGCGGCGCCGATCCCAGCTGCGGCACTTATAACGCCGAACGATTTCGCCCTGGAGGGAAGATCGTCGAATGCGACCGTGATGATGATGTAGATGGGCGGGATCATGAGCGCCGAACCGACACCTTCGAGGATCGAGTAGCCGAATGTGAGCAACCCGATCGACTGCGACAGAGCCGCGATCGTCGCCCCGGAGCCGTAGATCGCGAGGCCCAAGATGAAGCAGAACTTGCGGCCCCAAATGTCGGTCAGCTTGCTGCCGGGGATCATCAATGCGGCCATCGTCAACGTGAAGAGAGTGATGGACGTCTGAACGCCGATGACGGTCGTCCCGAGCTGCTTGGCGATGCTGCTGATCGCCACATTCATGTTCGTTCCGGCGTAGCTCGCGATGAACTGGCAGAGGGCCAACGGAAGCACCAGCCTTCGTGGAGACAAGGTGCTCGCTGGGGTCGTTTTCGACATACGAATGAGCTCCGGAGGGAAGCGAGGTCGTCTCGGGGCGTCTGGGGCAGGTGAAGTTTCTCACCGAGTTATCGTCCGTGCCACGCATATCCGGGCTCCAGTGAGCTCGGTCAGGACTAGGGACCCTTGAATGCCCGCTCGCTATCGACCATTGTTGTCACCGCCGGTTCTGTCGTTGCTTGTCCTTCATCGGGTGAAGTCAAGAAGTCAAGGGAGAGACCGTGATCGCATACACGTATCCGCTACTGAGCGTCTTTTGGACGATCCTCTGGTTCTTCGCCTTCGTCTTCTACATCTGGCTACTCGTGGCGATCTTCACGGATATATTCCGAAGCCGAGACATGGGCGGGGTGGCCAAGACTCTCTGGGTCATCTTCGTCCTGTTCGTCCCGCTCCTCGGGATACTCGTCTACCTCATCGCCCGGGGCGGCAAGATGCACGAAAGAGAGGCACAGGCGGCGCAGCAACAGCAGCAGGAATTCGATTCTTACGTCCGCAACGCTGCCGGATCCGACGGAAGCGCAGCGGATCAGCTTTCGAAACTCGCGGCGCTGAAGGACAAGGGCGTCATAACCAACGAGGAATTCGAAGCTCAGAAAGCGAAGATCCTGAGCTGACCGACGGCCGCCTGATCCGGCTACGCCTCATCGCGGCCGCCTGATTAGCCCACCGCTCGCACGGCCTTGTCGTCGCGGTGGTCTATCGTGGGCGCGTGCGCTTCTGAACCTGACAGATTCGTCGTTCGGTGTTTGTCGAAAGGGAGTGGAAGCGCGTGTCCATTACAATTGTCACCGGCCCGCCCGGGGCCGGTAAGACCACGGTCGCAGCCGACCTCGCTCGTTCCCCGTCCTTGGCGGTCCATCTGATCGGTGACCAGTGTTTTCACTGGATCACTTCGGGATTCGTCCTCCCTTGGACAAGCGAAGCGGCGGCCCAGAACGCAACGGTCATCGAGGTGGTGGGCGGCGCCGCTGCTCGATACGCAGAAGGCGGTTACGACGTGTTCGTCGACGTCATCCTGGGGCCATGGTTTCTCGAACATTTCGAGCGTGCGGCTGGGTCGGGCGCCCGATCACTTAATTACGTGATCCTACGACCCTCGCGAGAGGTGGCTCTCGAACGCGCTCTGGGAAGAACCGGGCAGGGCGATCTACTCGACCGCGGGCCCGTCGAGACCTTGTACGACAAATTCGAGAATGTCGGATTGTTCGAGTCTCATGTAGTGGACTCGACCCTCCACAGGGGGGCTGCAGAGACAGCACAGGCAGTTCGACGCCGCCTTGCTCAAGGGGATTTCAAAGTCGCGAAGCGTTGAGGAGATTGGACGGCTCAGGCCAGCCACCGCAAAGGTTAAACGGACTCATAACGGTAACCTTTTTACATGGCAATCAAGTCTGAAGACATGCAGCAAGTCTTGGATGCCATCGCCGAGTGCGAGGAAACAGACCTCAATGGGACCTCCAACGCCGGCATCGACGAGGTGACCGGTTTGAGTCCCAGCGTCGTGGACGACGCGCTCGAGCGCCTCTGGCGAAACCGAAAAATCGAAGGAATCCCGACCTTCGGGTTTGGACGATGGCCGACTTTGATAGGGATACGTCGCGTAATTCCAAATCGCGCAACCTTGTGGGGATCGGACGGCGCCTACAGAGAAGATCTCCACTGATCGGACTCTTGGTTCCCAGGCGCTACCGGAGCAGATCCTTCGGACATGACGTCAGGAAAGCGGGGGTCTCAGGGGCCGGGCGGCGGGCCCCAACCCCGAGACGCATCCCCGCGTACACCCGGGAGGCGGCGGGAGCCATCCTCAGGTGCCTTCAGCAAGCGTAATTGCGAGCGACTCGGCGTCAACCCCCTCCTCGCCATTTCCCCCTTCTTGATCGGCTTCTGTGCCCGGCGACACAGACGTCCTTGCTCCTTTCATCCATACTCGCCGTAGTTCGTGTCCAGGGAGCCAATGAAATGGAACCTCAACTCGAGATGACCAACCGGGCCGGCTCGACAGACCGTCCGACTACGGGTGATCGCACCGTCTGGCGACGCCAGGAGTACCAGTTTGGTCGGCCGCTGGTGGTTATCTTCGGCGTGGTCGCCGTCGTGGGCAATTTGTGGGTTGCTTACGACGCCGGATCGACTCCGGCCATGGGCCGAGTCGCCGATGCCCTCGCCATCACCGTCGCGGCTCTTGGAGTTGCTCTTTATTGCTACCTCGTCCTCGTACGGCCAAGCCTCGTTGCAGATTCGGAAGGGCTCACCGTTCGAAACGCTCGCATGCAACATGGAATACCGTGGTCTTCAGTGATGGGTTTTTGGGTGACTAGTCGCGAGCTGTTCATACTCAGGTACGACCATGGCCCCGTTCGCGTCGAGGCTGCCAGCGTTCCGGGGTCCTATGCGAGTCAGTGGCCAACGCGCGTCGCTCAGGCTCTGGAAGCGCGGCGACTCCAGCATCAAGCTCAGGAGGAGCTTCGACTGAGAGCCGCCTGATCGCCCCAGGGTTGGGCAGACCTAGGTCAGCCCACCGATGAGCCCACCGATTTCAGGGCTCCGATAGAACCCACCGGTTCACACCGACGATTCAAGCTGCCGACTCGTCAGGGCTGACATCGATCGTCGCACTGAAGACGGGGTTACCGGTGACCGTGCAACCCGAACCGGTCGTGGGGTAGGGGACATTGGTCCAAGTTCCGGTGTCAAGGTCGTTATAACGTCCCTTTTCGATCGCCGGACCTGACGGCGCCAGCGTCACAGTGCAACCCGTAAGCGCGCTGGACGTAAAGGTCCACCCGTCCTGTGGTGTCTCCATGAACACCTTGGTCCCGTGAGAATTTAACCGTACTGTCCAGGACCCGCTGGTGGTTGGTATGTCGGTCCCGCCAAAATTGTCAGAGCAATCACCGACAGCCGGTGGCGCGGACAGCGCGATGGTGAGTCCCGTGGCTGGAACGGTCGCGCTCGCACTGAAGCTGTCGCACGTAACGGTCACAGGGAAATCGTCCACGTCCGCGCCGCTGTAAACGATCTGCGTCCCAGGTGCGAGAGTGAACGACACGGTCACCCCGGTGTCGCTGAAATGTTTTGGACTGTGGGCTCCAGCCGGACCCGAGACTCCTGCCCCGACGATCACCAAAGCAGCGGCCGCCCACAGCACGGCACCCGTCAAACGAATGATTCTCACGTCGCCTCCCGCCGTTGTCTTCCAGGCGACGAACCCACGCACCCAAGTACGTTGCTTGAGTTCCCCGCCTTCTATTCGCCGACCGGGACCCTATCAAGTGCCATGGCCACGTGCCATTGTGGGCCTGCTGCGCCCGCTGACCATGTCGTCGGGAACCGGGGCTGATGCCAATCGGTGAGCGGATTCGGCGAGTTTCGGTTGAAAGGAGTTCCGGGGCGATAGGGGAGGTAGGAGATAGGGGGAGGAATTGGAAGAACTCGGGAGAGGTTTTTGAAAGAAGGGTCGTTGAAGGGAAAGGTGGTTCTCGTGACCGGTGCGAACTGCGGCATCGGCAAGGAGACGGCCGCCGCCCTCGTCGCCAAGGGAGCGACTCTCGTCCTGGCTTGCCGCGACATGGCAAAGGCCGAAGAAGCGGCCGCCGACATACGGACTCTGACCGAGAACGAAAACGTCGACACCGTTTGTCTGGATCTAAAGGACCTCCAGAGCGTTGCGAAGTGTGCCGACGAAGTACTCGATCGATACAAAACCATCGACGTGCTCGTCAACAACGCCGGTGGCTACTGGGATGTTCGCGCAACCACGTCTCAGGGACTGGAACAGCACTTCGGGGTCAACTACTTGAGCCACTATCTCCTCACCCGCCGGCTGCTCCACGCGCTCGGTGGAGTTGCCCCAAGCCGCATCGTGAGCGTCACGTCGGTCGGTCATCGAGCAGTTAGCGACATGAAGTGGGACGACCTTCAACTCGAACATGGATGGAGCGTGTCGCGTGCGTATGGTCAGTCGAAGTTGGCTCAAATCCTCTTCACCCGCGAGCTCGCCCGGCGCTTCGCTGGCAGGGGCGTAATCGCCCACGCTGCCCATCCAGGTGTGGTGCGAAGCCGCTTCGCCGAAGATGGTGACACCCATGGTGCGCTCAGGGCCTCATTACGAGCCATCGCGATCTTCGGTGTCTCACCGGCTAGCGGCGCGAAGACTTCTGTATACCTTGCCAGCTCGAGAGAAGCGGGACTTTCCAACGGCGGCTACTGGGTTCGTTGCAAGCAGCGCCTGCCGTCGAAAGCTGCCAGGGATGATGAAGCATCGAGGCGGCTCTGGGACGTGAGTGAAGAATTGGTGCAGCGCCTGGCTTGACCGCTAGCAGGTTTCTGATGCAACAGAGCGGGTCGCTCTACGACAGATTTGCCAATTCGATCGCCGCC
>DASPVS010000047.1:0-7919 GCA_035622235.1 Acidimicrobiales bacterium
GTTCGTTGCCGCAAAGCAGGAGCATCCAGACGTCTGCTTGATCGACATCAACATGCCAGGGAGCGGCATCTCCGCCGCTGGGCGAATAACGGCCGCACTTCCGGAGACGGCCGTCGTAATGCTCACTGTCTCGCGGCAAGACGAGGACCTGTTCGACTCGCTTCGTGCAGGAGCGTCCGGCTATCTGCTGAAGGGCCTGGACGAAGCGGCTATAGGTGAGGCCCTTCACAAGGTCCTTGCCGGCGAGGCGAGCCTTCCGGGCACGTTGGTGTCCCGTTTGGTCGAAGAATTCCGCGACCGCGAGCATCATCGCGTTGCGTTGTCGGACACCCAAGCGGCTCGCCTCACGGGACGCGAGTGGGACGTCCTGGAACTGATGCGCAAAGGTCTGACCACGGCCGAGATAGCGGATCGCCTCTTCGTCTCACCGACCACCGTCCGCACTCACGTCTCAGCGATACTGCGAAAGCTCGGTCTTCCCAACCGTCAAGCTGCGATCGAGCTTCTCGGGTCGAACTGACAAAGTGGGGTCGCCCCCGGTCACACGAGCGTGCGGTGCCGATCGGATGAGTGTCAATGGCCGTCACACGAGTGTGAAATGAGTCACACGAGGTGAAATGAGTCACACGAGTGTGAGCAGACGGCGTGTGGACTCCGCCGCCAGACGCGCAGCCTCGATCGGTCCGAGAGCGTGCAACTCGTCGGAGAACACTTCGACTCCCAGCGGAGCGGAGCATCCGATCGAATCCAGTGCCTGCAAGTAACCGACCAGGTCGAACGCCCCGGTGCCTGGAAGGAGCCGCTCGTGTAAGGTCGCTTCGATGAGGTTCTTCTCGGGTGTAGTCGGCCCGTCGTCGAGCTGAACGGCAATCACGCGATCGCCCGGTAACGCCGCCAAATCATCGGCTGTGACACCGGTCCGCGCACAGTGCCACATGTCGATGTTGAGACCACCGTTCGGCCGGTCCGCCAGCTCCACGACTCTCGATGCTGAAGCGAGGTCCGGGATCTTGGACCACGCAAGCCACTCGAGGTGCACCATGAGACCCAGCTCTGAAGCGCGATCGCAGAGTGCACCGAAGGAAGCGGCAGCTTCGACGACAGTCCAATCACCGCCGAGCACATCGGCCGCGTTCAAAGACCGTGCACCAAGGGCGGCTGCGATCCGAAACAGCTCCTGCTCCCGGTAACGAAAGACTTCCAATTCGTCGAGCTCCGCAGGGATGCTGAACGATTCGGCACCGGGGGTCCACCACCACGCGGGATCCAGCTCGGCGACGAAAAGTCCGTGGTCCGCGAACATCTTCGTCATATCGCGATCGCTGTAACCCTCCTCGCGCGCGGCGTTGTAGTCGCGTCCCCACAGCGAAACTCCGCTGTAGCCCGCCGCGTTCGCTGCCTGCAGACGTTCGAGAAAGGGCGTCCTTCGCGGCAACGTGCCGCTGCAAAGAACCAGGGGGTTTTCTGTGATGGTCATGTCCTCAGTAACCCGCTTCGGGATCGACGACACCTTCGAGTCGCTCTCCCCTCCTAAATCGAGCCAAGTCGTCTATGAAGATCTCGAGCGTCCGAGACATCGTTCTCGGTCCACTCCAGCTGATATGAGCGCTCAATTTGACCTTCTCGTGGTTGTAGAGCCAGTGACCGGGAGGAAGCGGTTCTGGATCGACCGTGTCCAAAGACGCCCTCGCAACGCGGCCGTCATCCAGAGCTAAACGGAGCTCTTCCTGGTCGATGAGGGTTCCTCGGGCGACATTGATGAGATGCAGGCCCGGCTTAGCCGCTGCCAAAGCCTGTTTACCGATGAGGTGGTAGCTCGCAGGAGTGGAAGGAGCTGCGACCACCAGGTGGTCTGATCTCGACATCAACTCATCGAGGTCTTTCACAAGCTCCGCTTCGGGAACGGGGGAAGGAGCGGTTCTCCGACGGTTGGCGAGAACTGTCATGTCGAACGCGACAGCTCGACGAGCGACCGCTGCGCCGATCGCGCCTATCCCGACTAAACCGAGGGTCTGACCGCTCAGTCCACCCAGCGAGGCCACGTTCCAGCGTGCGGGCGGCTCGGAGATCCACGAGCCTGGAATCTGCTTTTCGAAAGCGAGCATCACTGCCAAGACCCATTCGGAGATCGCGACCGAAGCAGCGCCCCTCGAGCAAGTCAAAGTTCGCCCGCCAAGCGACTGAAAGGGAAACCCGTCGACCCCCGTACCGAGCACGTGGACCCACTCGATGGACGGAGCGAGAAGGCTCTTTACAGAATCCGGGTCTTCGAGGAGCGTGACCAGAACTTGCGCTGCGTCGGGAACGACATCACCGGCACCGCACACGACGAAGGTTTCCGAGGGAGCGGCGGAACGCAGCGCTTGCGCAAGCAGATCGCCATGAGCCCCTCGATTCACGACGACCGTCGGCGAAGCGGTCATGAAATGCCGCCGATCCCTTTTCGAACATCTTTCAGGACGCCGCCTGCGTGCACAGCCGCAAGGTTGTCCGACAGGTAATCGGGCGCCTCGTTGGTTTCCACGAACCAGCCGGTGGGGCACATCGTGAGGATCTCGACCAACGAGAAGCCTGCTTCTTCCCGTTGCGTGTCGATCGCACGGAGCAAGACCTTCTTCGTCTTGGCCACATTTCCAGCGGAGTTCACTGCGCAACGCGCCACGTAAGCGGTGCCGTCGAGTCTGGCGACCAGGTCAGCCAGAAGGATCGGCCTACCGTGTGCAACGGGGTCTCTACCGGCGAGACTCGTCTTCGTCCGCTGACCGATCACCGTCGTCGCGGTCATGTGACCACCGGTCTCGCCGAACACGCCGTTGTTGAGCATCACGCATGTGATGTTCTCCCCTCGTGCCGCTGAATGCAGCAGTTCCTGAAGACCCTCGTTCACCATGTCGCCGTCGCCCTGGATCGTCACGACAGTGGTCTCGGGTCGCGCTCGCTTCACTCCTGTGGCGACTGACGGCGCTCGTCCGTGCAGGGCCTGGAGGACCTCGATGTCGAGGTTGTTGGAGAAGGCCGTGTAACAGCCGATCCCGAATATCGAGATCGTCTTCTGCTCGAGCCTTAGCTCCTCAATCGCTTCCATGACGCTGCGAATTGCAATGGGCTCGCCGCAGCCGGGGCACAGGTTATGCGCTCCTACGTCCACGAGGGTCGGCGTGAAGTCGTCGACCAACCGAGCGGAAGTCTTGGGTGGGGAGTCGGTCGAGACGAACTGAACATTACGAGGTTCGTTCATGATTGAAGCTCCATCGAGATGTCCGCAACACTCAGGATGCGGCGACGAATCACGTCTACGTCGAGGTCAGGCGCGATACCAAATCCCGAACTGTCGAGACTCAGACCTCCGATGAATTCGACGCGAACAGAGCCGAGGACTGCCAAGCGCACGTCATCGACCATCTGACCGGTGTTGTTCTCGTAGACAGCTACCACTCTCGCGTTTCCCACCGCCTCTGCGATCTGCCTTGCCGGGAACGGGACGAGGGTCACGGGACGAACCCAACCCGCGGCGACACCGTGCTCTCGCAGTGAACGAACTGCGGCGCGCACGTATGCACCTGGCGTACCGAACGCGATGACCACCACCTCCGCATCCTCTGTGAACCCTGTGTCGACGATGGGGGTGACGCACTCGAGCATCCTCGCAGTGTGCTCCGCGCAAGCCGCATAGTGCACGGACAGGTCGTAGCCGACGTCGTCGCGTTGCTTTGCCGATCCGAGAAAGGACAGAAGCTTGGCGGCGCCGGTTCCTCCGCTCGAGCCGGTAAGAGCCCAGTCCGGAGCTGGCGAAGTGCTTCGGTCGATTCGAGGCGTGACGACCGACCGCGCCGTGTGCGCCAGGTAGTAGTCGCCGAACAAGAGGACGGGATTGCGCCACTCTGCGGCCAACCCGAAGGCCAAGTACGTGAGCTCTACGGCTTCAGCGACGTCGACAGGAGCGAGGACGATGTGCCTGTAGTCGCCGTGACCGCCGCCGCGTGTGGCTTGCCAGTAGTCGCCCTGTGCGCGCGCCATGTTGAGGACAACGAGCGGCAAGCGCGCCAACGTGATCTCGGCCAGGGACTCCTGCATGAGTGAGAGACCCTGCCCGGTGGATCCGGTGGCAGCCGGCGTGCCCGTGGCCGCCGCTCCCCAAGCCATGCCGACCGCTTCGAGCTCGCTTTCAGCGTTCATGCACACGCCACCGACCTCCGGAAGCCGCCGCGCCATGTGCTCGAGCACCTCGGTGAACGGCGTCATCGGATAACCCGCGAAGAACCGGCAGCCAGCGCCGATCATGGCCTCGCCGATCGCCGCACTTCCCTCGAGAAGGCGACGGGCTTCTTCACTCGTTCCGACCCTGGGTTCACTCGTCCCGACCCTCGGTCCAGTCGGTCCGACCATCAGTCGCCCCCGTCCGCCGCTTCGGGCAATGGATCGTTCAGAGGCAACTCGATCGGCCGGTCGAATTTGTAGACCTGGAAAACGAAATCGGGACAGATCTGCGAACAGGCCCGACATCCCGTGCATCCTGCCAACAGCCGCGGATAGCGGTATCCCCGCGAATTCACCTCGAGGGAGGTCATCACGAGCACACTGGGAGGACATGCATCGATACAGAGATCGCATCCTTTGCATGCCTCGACGTCGATGACCACGGTTCCGCGGGTGAGCACCGAACGTCCCTCACTGCGCACCGTTCCGACCGGGGTGAATCGCCCATGCCGGCCGAAGGAACTCGCCCCGTTACTCACCGGTCCGGCCCTGTGAGTCGATCGGACGCGCTGACTCGATCGGCCCCTTTGAGTCGATCGAACGCGCTGACTCGATCGGTCCCTTCGAGTCGATCAGCCCCTTTGTCCCTCGATCAGCCTTTGTGAGAACCGCAGGCCAAGCTTCGACCGTGACACCTGTGACGGCGTCAGCGCCGATCGCCAACGCCCGCTCGTTGAGCTCGATGTGCTGCGATCTATACGGAGGGACGCAAGCGCGGGTGGCATCTCGAAGACCTGCCAGAGACACGATTCCCGTGGCGGCCGAGAACGCGCCCAACATGACCATCGTCGCTGCGATTGGATGACCTGCGTTTGTGGCGAGGTCGGTAGCTGCCACATCTAGCACCGAATACCCGCTTCCGCCGGGGCGACCTTCGCAGACGCCCTTGTTGCGCATCACGATCCCGCCAGTCTTGATTCGCGAGAGAACAGGCTCTGCGTACATGGGATGCATGACCAGGGCCGACCAGGCACAGCCCACGGTCGGAGGTGATTCCACCCGTACATCGGCTATGACGAGCGTGGCGTCTGTGTTTCCACCCCGCATCATTCCGCCGTAGCTCCCGAACAGTTGGACATCTCGACCCTCAGCCAGGGCCGCGCTGGCCAGGACCTGGGCTGCGAGCTGTACACCCTGTCCGCCGATTCCGGTCAGCAGCACCTCGCGCTCCAACGAGCCTCCTTGCCTCCCAAAGCAGTGATCTTATGAAATGAGAACGCTGTTCTGCAACTGTTCGCGTCGCCTCCTGTGTTCGCACCGGCTCGAAGTCAACCGATTCGTTCGACCAAAATCCTTCGTTGGACCTGCCCCGTCGCGCTGGTCCGCGGGATCGCGTCGACAACCACTACACGCCTAGGGTGCTTGTACGTAGCAAGCCTGGCCGTACAAATCGACCGCAGATCCTCCAGGCGGGGCTCGTCCTCACCGGGCGCCACCACGATGACCGCGCAGACGACCTCTCCCCACTCGACGTCAGGAACGCCCACGACTGCCACGTCGGAGATCGCAGAGTGCCGTTTGAGGACGTCCTCCACTTCGAGCGGGGAGACCGTCTCCCCACCGGTGCGTATGACGTCGCGGAGCCGGCCGATGATCGAGATGTACCCCTCGTCATCAATTTCCGCGAGGTCACCAGTTCTGTACCAACCGTCGACCATCGCCTCCGATGTGGCTGCCTCATCGTCGAGGTATCCGTCGAAGACGAGCGGTCCCCGAATCAAAAGGCCTCCGTCGGCATCCAACTTCACTTCTGTCAACGGACCTGGAACTCCGCAACTCCCGGGCTTTCGCTCGAAGTCGGCCTGCTCGAGCAATGTCACGCCCCCGGCTTCGGTGGAACCGTAGAAGACACGCACACACGCTCCCGGAAGTGCTGAGGCGATCGAGCTGAGAAGCTCCGGCGGCGTGGCGGACGTCCCCGTATCGGCGAACCTGACAGACGACAACGGACGCTCGTGGATGGTACGCAGCAGGCGGGCCCAGACCGCGGGCACACAGTTGAGCCTGGTTGCGCGGTGACGCTCGACAGCGGTGACGATCTCCTCGGCGTCGGCGGAGTGAACGAAGACCACCGCATCCCGGGCCTGCCATTGCTGCAGCGCGATCGTCCACGCTCCCATGTGGAACAAGGGGTACGGGCACACCATGGCGCCGCGAGGTTCGAGCAGCGCTCCAGGCAACGTCCTTAGGACGTTCGCCCTATGAGAGAGCACCGCACCCTTGGGAGGCCCTGACGAACCACTCGTGAAGAAAACTACGTGAGGGTCGGTTTCTGAGAGCGCACCCGGGAAGTCGGGCTCTGTGGACGCTTCGCCCCCGGAGACAAGAGTGAGGTCGTCCAGCGAGATGACATCGAACCCGAGATCCGAGCCCACGAACAGCGCCTCTTCGTGGTGGCTGTCATCCACCAGCACCAGGTTCGGGCGGAGTCGGCTCAGGACTTGCGCCCCCTCGTCCTTCCCCCAGAGAGGACTGAGAGGCGCGAACACCGTCCCCATCTTCGCGAGAGCGGCGAACACGGGCACTGTCTCGAGAGAGGTCCGACTCCACGACGCGACACGATCCCCGGCGCTTAAACGTCGTCGCATCAAGGCTCGTGCGAGACGATTCGAAGCTTCGTCGAGCTCCTTGAAGCTCAACTGTCGGTCGCCAAGCGCGGCGGCGATCCGCCCTGGCGTTGCACGGGCAGCGGCCCTGAAGACGTCGCCGATTAGGAGTTGTCGCGGCATCACCCTTACATCCCGAGAGGGAAGCCCTTGTGCCTCCGAGATCACGGATCTTAGATTGTGAGAACACTGTGCTCGGTCTGATCCTGGACCCCCCACAGCCGATCCTTGACCCTCCACAGACAGTACCCACGGTTATGTCGAACTTGAACAACATCGAAAACAGAGAGCTAGCGCCGTCGATGAGCAGTCAGCTCGCCCAGCGCGCGATGGAACGAAAGATCGCGGATCGTCGCACCGAGTACCAGCGCGAGATGGCACGTATCGTCGATGCAACCTTCGACCTGGTTCGGCGAACCGGAGTGGTCGACCCACCGATGAGAGAGATACTGGCCGAAACGGGCCTGTCGACACAGGCCTTTTATCGGTACTTCAAGTCGAAGGACGAGCTGATGCTGGTGCTTCTCGACGAAGGCCGGCGCAGGTTGATGGACACTCTTCGGAGCAGGATGAAGAAGGCGAAGAATCCCCGTGGACGACTGCGCGCCTGGGTCGAAGGAGTCATAGCCCAAGCCGCGAACGGATCAGTCGCAGCTCGAACGCGCCCGTGGGCTATGAACGAACGGCGACTGGCTGAATTGTTCCCGGAAGAGCAGCAAACGTCGGTTGACCTACTCGTCGCTCTGCTAGAAGAGCCGATTCGGGAGATGAACGGAGGCTCCGACCTCTCCGCGCACCGCAACGCAGTTCTCGTCTACCGGTTGACGTTCGCGACACTAGCCGTCCACCTTGCCGGCGGTACCAGACCGACCGCGCGCGAGACGAACGAGCTCGTCGCGTTCTGCCTCCGAGGAGCGGAAAGATGACGACCGACGACAACAGGAGTTTCGGGGAGATCGGGACCAACGTCGTCTATGAGGACGAACGAGTGAGAGTCTGGCGACTGAAACTCGCTCCCGGTGAAGAAGGGCCGGTGCATCGTCATGAACTTGATCA
>DASPVS010000048.1:0-3019 GCA_035622235.1 Acidimicrobiales bacterium
GTCGACTGCCCGTTCGGTTTTCGGAAAGATCCTAGATTCGAGCCATATTCGCAAAGCGTGTGTAATGGTCCACGAACGCGAGATGGGTAACCCCTACGGGGCCGTTGCGGTGTTTCGCAACGATGATCTCCGCACTTCCCCGGTCAGGCGAGTCGGGGTTGTACAGCTCGTCGCGATAGATGAACATCACCACGTCCGCGTCCTGTTCGATCGAGCCTGATTCACGAAGGTCGGCCAGCACCGGCCGCTTGTCGGAGCGCATCTCGAGATTCCGCGACAACTGCGAGAGCGCGATCACCGGCACGT
This sequence comes from Acidimicrobiales bacterium, assembly GCA_035622235.1. Lineage (GTDB taxonomy): Bacteria > Actinomycetota > Acidimicrobiia > Acidimicrobiales > UBA8190 > DASPVS01. The sequence continues at coordinate 307 of DASPVS010000048.1, forward strand.
TCAACTCGCGGGCGAGAACCTTGAGCCCGCGGCTGATCTCGGAAACTTCGACTTGTCGATTCTCCGCTCGGTCGCGTTGGTGCCCGGTCATGAGCTGGAGATAGTCCACGACCACCAACCCAAGACCTTCGCGTGCCATGAGGCGCCGCGACTTTGCGCGAATGTCGATCACGGTCGCATTTGGATTGTCGTCTATGTAGATCGGAGCGTCGCCCAGTCGACCGATGGCGTCGGAGATCTTGGGCCAATCGGACTCGAGGAGACGTCCGTTGCGCATCCTGGTCGCATCCACCCGCGCCTCGGAACAGAGCATGCGCTGGGTGAGCTCCAAATGACTCATCTCCAGGGAAAAGAGAAGCACCGGCTTCCGAAGCTTCATAGCGGCGTGGCTCACGATCCCTAGGGCAAAGCTCGTCTTACCCATCGCGGGGCGCGCTCCCACAACGATGAGATTCGAAGGCTGGAGGCCGGCCAGACGCTCGTCGACGTCTGTGTATCCCGTCGGCACTCCTGTGATCGTCTCCCCGCGCTCGTACAACTGTTCGAGATGATCGAGGCTTTGTGCGAGGAGGTCACGCAGTGGTGACATCGTGTCGATGACCCGACGCTGTGCAACTTCGAACACCATCGCCTCTGCGCGGTCGACCACTTCGGTGACGTCGTCCGGCACCGTGTAACCCATCTCCGCGATCTCACCCGCCACGAACACGAGACGCCGCAAAAGGGCATGTTCTTCGACGATGTGCGCGTAGTAGGCGGCGTTTGCCGTGGACGGCGTGTTGACCTGAAGCGATATCAGGACCGATGCGTCCCCTACCGCCTCGAGGACTCCTGAACGGCGCAGCTCGTCGGCCACGGTTACGGGGTCGGCGGGCTCTCCGCGAGAGTAGAGAGCCGTTATCGCACTGAAGATATGCGCATGAGCGGGCTTGTAGAAGTCCTCATCTGCGCAGCATTCGAGTGCCGCTGCAATCGCATCACGCGAAAGAAGCATCGCCCCGAGCACCGACTCCTCAGCTTCGAGATTGTGCGGTGGGACGCGGCCGCCCACGGGTTTCAGGCGGGGTGCGATCGCCTCTTGAAGTGCTCGAGCCATGATCCTCTACCCTCGCGAAGGAGGATTGGGGACAGATAGAGGATCAACCTGGGGAATTACCAGGGGACGACGTTGTGGAAGAACGGTGTTTCCCTGCGACCGCAATGTGGAGAACCCGTGGATATCTGCTCTGAAATCCTTGGACGCTGACACGGTCGCCAGGGTAAGGCCCACCTGTAACGGCGCATCATCTTTTCGAACCCGAAACGCTGTGGAACCGGGATCTTTTGGAACCCGAAACCGCTGTGGAATCGATCTGCTTCGGAACCAACGCGCTCTTGAGCCCGAGCTGCCCGGCGCGAGGGGTCAGATGCCCGGCGCGAGGGGTCAGATGCCGGTTGCGAAGGGTCAAAGGAGGAACCAGGGGAGCGAGATCGCAGACCAGGTCAGAGCAGGGAGACCTGGTCGATGAGCCACCTACCTCCTGAGCTGACCAGAGTGATCTCGACCTGACTCCGATCGGTGGTGGGACTCTTCTGCGTCGAGTTACTGATCGTCTGATCAAGAAAGACGAGGGAGACGGCCCGCGACGTCGTCGCTGACACGAGCCCGGCGGAGACGACCTTCGCGACCGAGGTGGCGTCGTACCTGACAAGCGTCGATTTCAACGCGTTGCTGGATTGAGAAAAGCTCTGCCGGAACGAAGGAGTCGAATTGGCAAGGACTTTGCCGAAGTCCTGATCCAAAGACTGGTAGTTGTAGCTGCCGAGATCGACTGCGTAGACACGCGAGGCGGCCAGCGCGGTCGTCCTCGCGTTCTCGAGGGAGTTGTTGTTTCCTATCGATATGAGAGCGAAAATCAGCACGACGGCGAGGACGATCGCCACTAGGGCCAGGACGGACGCAGCCAGGTTGGCGCGGACCCAATCCCAAGCGGCCTGGCGCTTCGTCGGCTGACGACTGGCGGGCGAGGCGCCAACTCCCGGAGGGAGCTCGCCGGCGTCGACCTCGACAATGGCCGCGACGTCCACGTCTGCGGCGTTTGCTTCGACCACGTCGTCGGTCCGCCCACGCTTGTCAATGTCGGAGCGGTCAGCACCGAGATCCCCTGGGTCGCGATCGGAACGAGCAGAATCGGCGAGGGTGCTGTCCGTGCTTGAGCGCCCCGACGCCTGGGCACGGTCATCCGACACTTGGGCGGGGTTGGAAGAACCGTTCCGAGCGGATTCGACCGGCACGCCCACATCCAGCTTGTTCTTCTTGTTCTTCGATTTCGATTTCGTAGATTTGCCCTTGGTGGATCCCCCACCTTCGCCCTTCGCACCGTCTGTTTTGGTGCGCGAGCCCTCGCCCGACCCTCGCGCCGCCACAAAGGCGTCATCGTGGCTTTCGTCGGACATCTGGATCCTCCCCGGACCTGGCTGCGGCACAGAATCGGGACAGGTCAACTGTCGTGCCCACGGCCTCAACCAGTCTGCCAAAACCCCCGGGCTCTCCGGGCGCGCCGGGCTCGAGAACCCACCCGCCGATCCCTGGACAAGGCAAGCGCGAACCCCTCCGGACCTGGCGGTTCACCTCCTCGTCGCCCTACCGCCCCACCCCGATCCTCGGTAGGCTGTCCTAGAAGAGGGCTCGGGGAGACGAGGGGGAACGAAGAACGTGACGTACCAGGCATCA
>DASPVS010000049.1:0-9879 GCA_035622235.1 Acidimicrobiales bacterium
CGGCGACGCCTCTTACCGTCTGCGCCTGGTGGGAGCTCTAGGAAGCAGTACCAGCGCCCATCCTTCTCACTCTGGAAGACCTTCGGGTCGCCTCTTCTGCGTGCTTTGGATGCCATCCGACCATCGTACCCGGCCTTTGGCTACTACTTTGGCTACTATCCCTGAAAGTAATCTCTACTCGATCGGTAGAAACTCCTGGTCAAATGGTCGGGCTGGCGAGATTTGAACTCGCGACCTCTTGACCCCCAGTCAAGCGCGCTAACCAAGCTGCGCCACAGCCCGTTGTGTATCTGACCTGCGACTCCACCTCTAGGCTGTCTGGCCTTCAAGGCCCCAGACGCCGATTTGGAAGCGCTTAACAACCGGCCCCTGAGGACGACCAACCTAGCGCTGGAAGGTCAGCCGCTTGTAGTTGTCACTGCGTACCACTTATTGACGTCGGACGGGCACACGTAACGGCCAGGCTTGGCGGCCGTACTGATGCCCGTCTTGTTGAGCCTTCCGTGGAACACGCAGCCGACATCGCCGCCAGAGCTAATGGTGACCTTCAACATGATTTGCATCATGTAGTTCTTCTTCCATGTCCCTGAATCAACCGTCCCGTTCGTCCAGGAGTCTGACCAAGTGCCTGCCGAACTGATGGTCATCGTGCCAGACGGGTTGCCGTTTACTACGAAGTTGTAAGTGCCTGCGGCTGAAGCAAAAGCCGCCCCTGACACCGATAAAGGTCCGCTAATGATCACGCCGGCCGCTACGAGCCAAAGTGAAATACGAAGTTTGCGCACTGCGTTCCCCCCATCCTTGGCGAATTCACCGTCCGTCGCCCCTTACGAACGAAGCTACCGCAACGTTGAACGATCTGGCATTGATGTTGCTCTTGATGTGGCTGCTGTGACGAGTGTGCACACGTGAGCAGACTGGGAGGTTCTTTTGCCCGCAAAACCAGGCGCCGATGACCCCGCGGCGGGACAGTCCGAGTGGACCCGGTGATCAATAGACACTCGATGGCAAGATGATCTTCGCCTGTGGAGAACAGCGCCACAAGCGCCACTCGGGCTATATGCACGCAAATACCGATCTCGGCCCCGGCTCACCCAGGCCCCTGCTTACCTAGGCCCGGCCCACCTAGGCCTAGGCCCTCCAACCCCGGCTCTCCGAGCTCAGCCCTACCGACCCGGGCCTACGGGGCCGCTGCCTGGCGATGGCAATACGGTCACAGTTAGCCGTGGTGGAGAAGCCAGCCAATCCCCTGGTAGACCCTGTAGCCCAGGTATACGACGGTCGCGACGATCATGAGCTTGAACGTCCAAGGAACCTTTCGACGTCCCAGCATTGATTCGCCGCAGGTCGGGCAGTTGCCTTCCGGAGTGAGCTCGTCGTCCTCGAGTGCTTGCTCGCAGGTCGCGCACCAAAGCGCCTGCTCTGCTTCGCTGTCGGCGCCGGCTTGGTCCTCAGACCATTCAGTCATGGCGGTCAGCCATCGCAGTCACTCACAGCAGTCGGCCATGGCGTTCAGTCATCTCGGCAATCGAATCCTCAGCTTGATCGGGGTGGGCCCGATGTCGAATTCTTCCCGCAATTTGCGCTCGACGTAGCGCAGGTAGGTCTGCGGAAGTCGCCGGGTCGCGAACAGGGTAAACGTCGGGGGATCGACCGCTCCTTGGACGGCATAGCGGATACGCCCTGACGGAGGAGGGTGGGCTCCTTGCAGGGCTTGAACCACCCTGTTCAGTTGACTGGTGGGTATTCGCCGCCCGTAAGCCTCCATTGCGCGCCGCACGGCGGGGAGGAGCTTGTGAACGCCCAACCCGGTTTGAGCGCTCAGCTTCAGGACCGGAGAATCACCCAGAAAAGCAAGACGGTCCTCGACATCGTCGAGCACTTCCGACCTTTCTTCTTTATCGACGATGTCCCATTTGTTCAGCACGATCACAACTGGCGAGCCCGACTGACCGATCCGTTCGGCCAGACGCTGGTCCTGATGGGTGACGCCGATGGTTGCGTCGATTATGAGCAACACAACGTCGGCTCTGTCGATCGCCTCCAGCGCTCGGATCACTGCGAAGTACTCGGTACCGGGTTCCGTCCTCGATCTACGTCGCATGCCTGCGGTGTCTATGAACCGCACCGGCCCCTCAGGGGTTTCGACGAGAGTGTCCACGGCATCGCGCGTAGTGCCAGGCAGGTCGTGCACGACAGAGCGCTCTTCACCAAGAAGCCGGTTGAAAAGCGTTGATTTGCCGACATTCGGGCGTCCGACGAGTGCCACGCGCGGCGCTCTCTCCTCCACCGACGTCTCGACAGATTCATCGGCGACAATTTCTGAAGAGCCGGCGTCAGCCCCAGCCAGGTTCGATGATTCGAGCAGTCCCACCAGCTTGTCGAGCAGGTCCCCTGTGCCGCGGCCATGGAGCGCGCTAACGGGCCAGGGGTCGCCCAATCCCAACGAGACGAACTGCCACGCATCGAGCTCTCGTCGTTCGTTATCAACTTTGTTCGCTACCACGAGGACCGGGGAGTCCGCGCGCTGGAGGAGGCGCGCCACTTCCTCGTCTTCGGTGGTGATGCCCACAGAGGTGTCGACGACGAACAAGACGACCGCCGCTCTTGCGAAGGCGAGCTCTGCTTGGTGTGCAACTTTCGCGTCGAGCGTGTCGCCTCGACCCAGCCAACCGCCCGTGTCCACCACGGTGAAGTGCTTGCCGTTCCATTCGGCCTCGAGCTCGACCCTGTCTCTCGTCACCCCCGGTTTCTCTTCCACCACAGCAGCTCGCCGCCCGACAAATCGGTTCACGAGAGTGGACTTCCCGACGTTGGGCCGGCCTGCGATCACGACTGTAGGCAGCAGGCTTGTTGCCGCACCTGGACTGACCCCGGTTTCATCGAGGTTCCTACTCATCGGAGTGATCGAGGTTCCTACTCATCGGACTCATCGACTCCGGAAACTGCCCGTTCAACTGCCGGTCGCACCCGTCGCGCGGGCGAGAAGAATCGGTTCGATCGCCTTTCTAAGAGCGAGCCCGTCGCTCGGAACGATCTCCACCGGACACGGCAGCTCGTCGATGGTGACCCCATCGAGAAAGCGACCCTCGGAAAGACAGACGTCTGGCAGCATCACGCGTCCGTTGACAGGTTGTCGTTCGAGCGCATGGCCGACGTCTGAGCCCGTCAGTAAGCCGGTGACCGCGATGTTTCCTCCGAAGAAATCGTTGTGCACAACGAGAAGATGAACTCGGTCCTCTACGCCCGCCGCAAGAAGTAGCGGGCGTAGGACGCGGGAACCGTAGTCGCTCGTTATCAATGTCACCGGTGTGTCCAGAGAATGCGGAGGGGCGGAATCAGAACGGCGAGCCCGGTAGCCCTCGGCGGGAGCTCCGTCCACCGACGCGAAAAAACCTGGCTTCACGCCGAATGCGGAAGCCGAGTCTCCTGAGAAGGCAAGCTCGAAGGCGCGGGCCATCCCGATCCCGTTCTCGTGTTGAGGAAAGCCGTCGTAGGCCTCAGCTTGCGGGAACCCTCTGTTCGCCAAGAGGTAATACTCGTCCGCCGCGTAGACGAGACGTCGTCCTGTCGCCGTCGAGAAGATTCCCTGCCACTCTTCGACGAGCTCGAGCACTGCCGCAGCTTCTGCCTCGGAGTGATCGCGCATCTCTGATTCGGTGGAAAACCGGCTCACTCCGAGGGGAACACATGCGACGGTCGCCAGCTCGGGATATTCGTCGAGAATGCCGGCAAGCGTTGTCTCCAAAGCACTGCCGTCGTTCACCCCAGGGCAGACGACCACCTGGCCGTGAACCTCGATTCCGGCATCGAGCAAGGCTCGCAGCCAACGCAGGCTCACGGCTCCCCGACGATTGCGGAGCATCTGAGCGCGCAGCTCAGGGTCCGTGCTGTGGATCGAGACGAACAAGGGCGAGAGGCCCTCGTTGATGACCCGTTCGAGATCCATCTCGGTGAACCGCGTCAGTGTCGTGAAGTTGCCGTAGAGGAACGAAAGGCGGTAGTCGTCGTCCTTCAGGTACAGACTCCGGCGCATCCCTTTGGGAAGCTGGTGGATGAAACAGAACTCACAGTGGTTGTCACAGGTCTGTACACGGTCGAAGACGGCGGACGACACTTCCAGACCGAGAGCTTCCCCTGACAGCTTTGGAACGTGAACTGACACTTCCTCGTGACCGCGATGCACGAGTAGCTCGGGGCTCGGACCGTCCACGAGAAGGCGGTACTGGATCACGTCGCGTGGGACCTGACCGTCGATCGCGAGCACCTCGTCGCCCACCCGCAAACCCGCACGCTGCGCCGGCGACTCGGCCACCACGGAAACGACCCGAGGTGCCGACATGGCTTTCAGGCTAGTTGGGGCAGCGATCGGGCTTCGACACGCCGGGCTCTTTGTGCGTCGGTTGCTCTTCGGAGCCGAGATGGAGAGATGACCCGGGACGGTTAGCCTGGTGTGGTGCCTGTAGAGCGTGTCTTGCTTGCCGCTCCCAGGGGATTCTGCGCCGGGGTGGAGAAAGCCATAAAGGCGTTGGCATGGATGGTCCGGGTCTTTGAGCCGCCGGTCTACTGCTACCACGAGATCGTTCACAACCGGTACGTCGTCGAGCAATTCCGAAGGCAAGGAGTGATCTTCGTTGACGACGTGAACGAGGTTCCAGCAGGTGCGCCACTAATGCTTTCGGCCCATGGTTCTGCTCCCGAGGTAATCGAAACTGCGAGAACAGATGGGCGCGTTGTGGTCGACGCCGTTTGCCCGCTCGTGACGAAGGTCCATCACGAGCTCAGAGTTCGGGCGAGCAAGGGCTACACGATCCTTTATGTCGGCCACCAAGGACACGAAGAGGCGGTCGGGACGATGGCCGTCGCTCCGGATTCGGTCAAGCTGGTCACGTCCGAGGAAGACGTAGATCGGGCGGCCGATGAGCTCGGAGCCGAAGCCGCTGTAGCACTTTTGGCCCAGACGACCTTGAGCCACGACGAATGGTCCGGGATCATGACCCATTCCCTCGAGCGCTTCCCGAATCTCTGGATGCCGAATCGTTCCGATCTCTGCTTCGCCACGACGAATCGTCAGACGGCACTGAAGGCGATCGCGGGGCGTTCAGACGCGGTGGTTGTGATCGGCTCGATCAACTCTTCCAATACACGTGCGCTCGAGAAGGTCGCGCGGGCAGTTGGCTGCAGCGAGGTCTACAGGGTCAACGAGGCGAGCGAGTTGCCCCTGGATCTGTCGGGAACGGTCGGCGTTACCGCCGGGGCTTCGGCTCCGGATGAGCTCGTCGACGCTGTGGTCGAGCGGTTGGACCCACTCCATGGCGTAGAGGAAGTACACGTCACCGTCGAAGACGAGTACTTCCCTCCCCCGCCGGAACTGCGTGAGCTGCTGAAGGGCTTGTGCGCCGCGCTCTCGTTCGGCCTTTGCGCGTCTTCATCGTCGCCGGTACCCCCCGCAATGACACCGGTACCCCCCGCTACGTCAACTGAAGGCTCGGGCTCCTCGCCAGACGATACGGGCGGACCTTTGCTCAGCCCCTTGGCCGGCGACCGGAAGGTCTCGGCTGCCGACGTCCTGGCCGAGATGGCCGGCTAACACCCGAGCCGCCCGAGTCGCCCGAGCCGCCCCGCCCCCCCAGCCGCTGGCCGGGATCGGGCTACCGGCACGCCAACACCCTTAGGCGCGAGAATGGTGCCCATGACCACGACAACCAGCTTCCGCCGGATGGACGAGTCGACGGCTGAGCAGTGGGCCGTCATAGGGGCCGAGACATCGCAGAACCAAGGACGGGTAGCCGACCAGGTTCTGGACATGTTGAGGGGGTTGAGCACGGTCACCGACGGGTTCGCCGTCGACCAGCTGACCCACTGCCTCCAAACTGCCACCCGGGCCGAGCGAGCGGGAGCCGACCCCGAGATGGTGGTTGCGTCGTTGTGCCACGACATAGGGAAATACGTCTCCGTTCCCAATCATCCGCGAATCGCCGCCGAGATCCTGCGACCGTACGTCCGGGACGAGGTCGTCCAGGTGATCACCGCGCACCAGGACTTCCAAGGTCGTCACTACTACCACCACTTCGGTGGAGATCGTGGCGCTCGCGACCGTTACCGCGACGAGGCTTGGTTCTCGCTCGGCGAACGCTTTGCAGACGAATGGGACCAGACGAGCTTCGATCCCGACTATCCGACCGAACCGCTCGAGTACTTCGAGCCCTTGGTACGGAAGGTGTTCGCGAGCCCTCACAGCATCTGATGGATCGAGTGCCGACTCGGCGCCGCTCGACAATCTTGGAACGCCGCAGGCGTCGATACGACGAGCTGCGCCGGCTTGTAACCGACCTGGGCCGGCAAGACTTCCGCAAGCGTCACCCGGGCGCAAAGTTCGGTCCTATCCTGGTCTTGATAGCCGCGTACCTGGAAGCCGACAATCTGGGCCCGGTTCTGAAGAACGTTCCTTCCGAGGTCGACGGCCTCGAAGTCTCCACGTTGGTTGTCGTGGACGGCGGCGACGATGGCACGGAGGACGTCGCGGCCGAGCACGACGCGTTCTGTGCGGTCTTGCCAGTCAACATGGGTCAGGGTCTCGCGTTACGCCTGGGTTATCAGCTGGCTGTTTCGCACGGGGCTCGCTATGTCGTGACGGTCGACGCCGATGGGCAGAACGATCCCGCCGAGCTACCGGACCTACTCGTTCCGATCCTCTCGGGCGAAAAGGACTTCGTGGTCGCGAGCCGGCGCTTGGGGGTGGATCAAACCGCGGATCGGTTCCGTCGTCTCGGCGTCGTGGTTTTCGCCGAGATCATCAACAGGTTGACGCGCCAACACCTGACCGACACCTCGAACGGCTTTCGGGCCATGAGGATCGAGGTCCTGAACGACGTGGTTCTCGAACAGGATCAGTATCAAACCGCGGAGCTGATCATCAGTGCGGCGTCGCGTGGCTGGCGCATCGGCGAGCGCCCTACGGTCTGGCATCCGCGCGCTTCGGGGGTCTCGAAGAAGGGTCACAACGTGTTTTTCGGGCTCCAATACGCGTGGGTGGTCGCGCGGACCTGGCGGCGCGAGCGCCGCTGACCGTCGGCCAAGGCTCCTAGATGTCTTTCCGCGAGGCGGCGACGCGCGTCCTCGGGCGTCCGGGCAGGAAACTGCTCGTCGGGTACACGCTCATACCTGTCGCGCTCTTCGGCATTCCCGCTGCAGTAGGAATACCTTGGCTGGTCGGGGACAACCTGATCCAGAATTACCCCCTTCGCGTGCTCGTCGGCATCGATCTTCGCCACGCACATCTGCCGCTCTGGAATCCTTACATCTGGAGTGGGAGTCCTTTGCTTGCCGGCTTCAACGCGGGCGCTGCGTATCCCTCCACCGCCCTGTTTGCGATCTTTCCGAACGTGTTGGCCTGGTTCGTAAACCAGGCGCTCGTCTATGTCATCGCAGCAGCCGGGATGTTGGCGCTCATGCGGGTTCTCGGCCGGTCTTGGATAGCGGCGGGGCTTGCAGCAGGTGTCTTCTCATACGGCGGGTTCATGGCCCTGCAAAGCGTTCACATCGATCTCGTCCAGGCGGGGGCTTGGTTGCCGTGGGCGTTCGTCGCGCTCGACCGCCTCGCGCATCGTCCAGAAGGACGATCGCCCGCCCCGTGGATCGCCCTGCTCGGAGTGTCCGTAGGGCTTATGGCGCTCACAGGAGCTGTCGAGCCGCTTCTGGACGGCGCGCTGGTTCTGATCGTTTTTGCAATTTGGTTGCTGTTGCGCACTCCTCACCGCCGCGTCTCGATCGGGCTCGGAACCATCGCGGGCGGACTTTTGGCCTTCGCGATCTCGGCGATGCAGATCCTCCCGGGAATGGCTCTTCAGGCACATTCGCAGCGGTCGAGCTCTAGCTACGTGTATTTCGCGTCCGGCTCCATGAACAAATCGCTTACCTTGCTCGGGCTGGATCCGACGCTCATGGGAGGAGCGCACGCGTTCCCCCTCGGTTACTACGGGACCTACAACCTGCCCGAGATCTCGAGCTACATCGGGATCATGGCGGTGATGGGTCTGTTCGGACTCCTGGCTCGACGGCATTGGCTCAGCGCTGACGCTCGCAGCTGGCGGATCTGGTACCTGGTCCTCGCAATCGGGTTGATAACGGCGTGGGGAAACTTCACTCCAGTGGGTCATCTGTTGTTCGAGATACCGATCTTCAACCACCAGAGATTGCTCTCCAGGAGCCTCCTCGAGGTCGATCTCGCAGGAGCCGTGCTCTTCGGGATATGGATCGATCGAATGTTTGTTCCGGCTATCACCGGTATCCCGTTGAAAGACGATTATCTGGGATACAGGTGGCGGCTTCCAAAGCCCCTTTCGAGGCTCCGGGTGCCGAAGCCGGGAATATCCGCGACGTGGTCTTCGGACGTTGTGCTCCCACTGGTACCCGTCGTTCTGGTCGTCGGGCTACAGATCTTGATCCTCGCCGGCGGAACCTGGTTGCCCCATTTTCTGCACGCGCCTGGGCCTGTCACGCGCAAACAGCTCTTGCGGGGAGCTGCCTTGCTCACGATTCCCAGCGCGATTGCGCTAGCCGCGGGTTGGCTGCTGTTGCGAAGGTACAAGTTGGGTCCTCGTCTCGTTCCGCTACTCAGCGCGCTCGTGGCGGTCGATCTGATCTTTTTCAACGTCGTCATCCAAACGTTTCCAGAACCAGAGAGCGCTGTTTCGTCTGATGCTCCGTGGGCCAACCAATTCGCGTCCGCCGTCCGGCACCTGGGGACCGGTCCGGCAGGGGGTGAGCACCGGTTCGCGCTCTACAACCCTGACCGCTTCGATCCGCTCCAAGTTGACAAACTCGGACCCCCGGACATGAACATCCTGCGGAACTTGGACAGCGTCCAAGGTTACGGGGCGCTCGTCGACAACAGGTACAACCAGGCAACGGGCACTCACATGGAAGGCAGCTTGGCTGTCGGAGCCTTGAAAGGCCCGACCTTCGCGCGACTCGACCTCGGACTTCTTGCGACATTGCCCGAATACTTCCTTCACCTGATCGCGCCTCCTCCGGACGGCAAAAGCGCCGTTCCCATGGCTACCGACCGGAACCTCGTTTCGAGTCCCTCGACGGTTTTCGTGACAGAGGGTGAACCTCGCACCGAGTACTTCGGGATCGCCCTCCACGTGACAGAGCTCACAGTTCCCCTTCGGATCGTGAGCAACACCGTGGACCTGCGTGTCGGCCTTCTCGAAGCTGACGGCACCAGCGTCGAATGGATGTCAGCGACTGCAGCTCAGCAGAACGGGCAGGGCGGGCAAAAGAAGCGGAGCAAACTGTCGGTGAAGCCAGATCATCCGACGAGCGCCATCGGAGTCGTGTTCTCGACCGGAGGTCGGGTCGGGGTCGGTCGGACGGTGATCGACACTTCCGGGCAGGGGACCTACCGGCTCAACGGAATACTCGCGAATGCCGTGTCCGGGCCGCGCTGGAAGTCGGAAGGTGAGATCGGGATCTTTCCGATCTACAGCACCACCTCCGCTGTAGGGCGCGCATGGATCCAACCCATCGGGACGAGCGCAAAGGTCTCTGCTTCGACGCTTCCGGTACACGGAACGACGGCTTCATCCGCGACCGCGGGTTCAGCCCGGATCGTCTCGGACTCGTCTTGGGGTGAGCAGTCGATAGAGGTGACCACCCCCTCACCGACGCTGCTCGTCCGTTCTGTCGGCTACGACCGCGACTGGAGAGCGACGATCGCGTCGTCGACCTCGTCCGGCGTGGCGACAGGGCCTTCGAGGTCGGTGAGCATCATCCGGTCCGGGGTCGAGCAGTCGGTGGAGGTGCCCGCGGGTCGGTGGCTCGTCGATTTCAATTACGAGCCTTCGTCGGTAACCGTGGGATTGCTGCTCACGC
>DASPVS010000050.1:0-5319 GCA_035622235.1 Acidimicrobiales bacterium
GTGTAGGGGTCGGACCGGGGCGCCGTGCCGAGGTTTCCCCCGGTCGGTCTCCCCGGCCCGCCCTCCGAACCGGACGTGCGACTTCCACCGCATCCGGCTCTCCACGGGCTTATGCCGCTGGTGCGGGTGATCCTGGTGCCATGCTTGCCCATGGTGCGGGGATTCGAGTGCCCCTGTAGCGGTAGCGCTCGACGGTGACCGATCGTGGTCGGAACATCTCGATACCGTCGGCGCTGATCTCCCATCCCGGGAGGAAGCGCCGACGGATCGTTCCCCAGTTCAGCTTCAGGTGCCGCTTGCGGATCCAGGTCACGATCTTCCACCAGGCATAGTGGTCGAGGTAACTGAAGGTCTGCTTGCTGACACCGTGGCGGAAGTAGTTACACCATCCTCGCAGTGTCGGGTTCAACCGACGCAACAAGTCGGCGAGCGTGCGATGCAGTCGACGGCGAGTGAGTCGTCGCACCCGTTCCATTACCGAGAGCAGGCTCTGCTTCGATGGAATGGTGTAGACCGCTCGCCGCCCGGCCCGGCCCCGCCAGGTTCGGCGCTGGATGCGCCAGCCCAGGAAGTCGAACCCCTCGTCTACGTGACAGACCCTCGTCTTCTCTTCCGACAAGCGCAAACCCATCGGAGCGAGTACCGCCGCCACCTCGTCGTGCAGTGCCTCGGCATCGGCCTTGGTGCCGCCGACCATGACCACGAAGTCGTCCGCATAGCGGACGAGTTTCATGACTGGGCCGCCGGCTCGGCGGTGCTTGGCACGTGTCCATGATGGTCCGAGCGCCTTCCACTTGGCGTCGAAGTGCTCGTCCAGAACGGACAGCGCGATATTGGCCAGCAACGGCGAGAGGATTCCACCCTGGGGGGTGCCGGCGATCGTCGCCCGCGAGACGCCGTCCTCGGAGAGGACACCGGCTTGCAGGAATGCCTTGACGAGCTCCAAGACACGTTTATCTCCGATGCGACGTCGCATCCGGTTCATCAGGGCCGGGTGATCGATCTCGTCGAAGCACGCCGTGATGTCTCCCTCGAACACCCACAGGTAGTGCCTGTTCGGCGAAGCGAGGTAGTGAATCTCGGCGATGGCATCCTGGGCTCGCCTCTTCGGGCGGAAGCCGTAGCTGCATGGCTTGAAGTCCGCCTCGAAGATCGGCTCGAGCACCAGCTTCAGCGACGCCTGCACTACCCGGTCAGCGGCGGTCGGGATCCCGAGGTGGCGGAGCTTCCCACCGGACTTCGGAATCGCCTTCTGCCGCACGCGGTCCGGGGTGAAGCAGCGGGCCTTGAGATCCTCTCGGAGCCCTTTGAGCATCACCTCGGTGCCGAAGACGATCGAGTGAGGCTTCACTCCATCGACTCCGGCAGTGCGTGCGCCCTTGTTCCCCCGCACCCGACTCCAGGCCACAACCAGGAACGCCGGGTCGTATACGAGGTTGAACAAGTCATCGAACCGGCGACCAGGATCACTGGTCGCCCATTGGTGCAGCTTCGTCTGCATCGCATGTACCCGAGACTCGGCCTCATAGAGGTCGGGCCACGGTGCGCCGGTGTTCACCGGCGTCCTCCACCTTCAGCATTGATGCTGCGGTCCCGCTGGGGTCCTTCGCCATGTGCACGGCTTTCCCGTGCTCGGACTACTACAACCCCTCCGTCCCGTCCTGGTGCCATCGGCTGACGACGAGCCTTCCCGCTTGACGCATTGGCGGTGCGCAAAGGAGGGACCATCAGGACGGTTCCCACGTTCACTCTTGAACCGATCGACGGGGTGGGTGCCCAGCTATGCCCCTGCGGCATCGCCACGACTACGCCGCAGACCTTCGTCGTGGCCTCACCGGTGAGCGACATAAACCCACCGACGAGTTCGTCCTGTCCAAGAACAGGACTGCGCACCGCGGCCTGGCCCGGATCCGTCAGGTTCGAGCCAGTGGGCTTAACTTGAGGGGCGTTCAGCCGCTGGTTCCTCACGTACACCTTTCCGTCTTGCTTGCCGGACCCAACCGATCTGACGGTGCTGCGATCGTCCCGGCGTTGTCAGGGCTGCTGTCCGCCTTCCCCGGCGTCTCCCGAGTCAGGCTGCCCTCAGCTTCACCAGCCAGCTGCGACTGGCTGGCGGAGTAGGTCTTGCACCTCCTCTCGGTTCGAGAGCGCCTCGTGGCGCTCGAGGTCGGCCACCCACAGTCTGTTCGGTGCAGGTGCCTTGAAGTCGCGGTCGACCAGGTCCGCAGGACGCATCTGGCGCTCGTCGGAGCGGGTGGTGACCTTGTAAGCCCTGCCCCTTCTTGCTCCTGAAAGCCCGAGCTCACGCATGAGGCGCTCCACGGTGCAACGGGCGACCCGAATGCCCTCGCGGTTGAGCTGGGTCCAGACCTTGTCCGCCCCGTAGACCTCGAGGTTCTCATTTCTCACCCGGATGATCTCGCCCCGTAGGTACTCGTCACGGATGGCACGGGCAGAGGGGGGACGCTTTCTGTGGGCGTAGTAGGTGTTCGGGGCGATCTTGCATCCGTGCTCGCTGAGCACCCTGCAGATCGGCTCGACCCCGAAACGTACTTTGTGTTCGTCGATGAAGGCGACTAACGCGGCGGTTGCGGGTCGAGCTCCCGCGCGAAAAAAGCCGAGGCCGCCTTCAGGATTTCATTCGCCCGGCGCAGCTCACGGTTCTCGCGCTCGAGCTCTTTCATCCGGCTCCGCTCGTCGCTAGTCAAACCGGGCCTCATGCCGACGTCGGTCTCGGCTCTGCGCACCCACTGGCGCAAGCTCTCGTGGTTCACCTTCAACTTCGCCGAGATCGACTGGATCGCTTTCCACTGGGTCGGGTACTCGTCCTGGTGCTCAAGCACCATGCGGACGGCCCTTTCCCGGAACTCCGCCGGGTAGGGCGGTCGAGGGATTCGCTTCTGTTCTGACACTGCTCCATCCTCTCAAAGGTCGGAGCAGTCACCATTCCCGGGGCGATTCATGGCGTCTCGTCATAAAGGCACAGCGCCTTGTTCTGTGTCTTCGATCTGGCGCATCCTCTCTAGACGCGGGTTCGTCACCCCCGAGCCCCACAAGCGTCCGAGAAGCTCCTATGTCCGCTTCGAGGCGTCGTTGCCGAACGAGTGCTGGCAGATGGACGTCACCCATATGGAAATGCGCGCAGGACGCGTGGCAGAGGTGCTGAACGTGGTCGACGACTACTCGAGGCTCTGTGTGGCTAGCCGGGCCTTTGGGACGGTCAGCGCCTCAGACGTTGTCGTCACTTTCTACGAAGCCGCAGCAAAATACGGGTTTCCAGCCTCGGTATTGAGTGACAAGGGGGCGGTTTTCTGCGCTTCTGCAAGGGGAGACAGGGGTGCTCTGGCCACGGAGCTCGCGCGCCTCGGCATCGTCTTCAAGCACTCAAAGCCATACCACCCGGCGGATTCAAGGGGTGTGAGCAAGTAATTCGGCGAGCTTCTCCGATGGTTTCATAAATCCAAGGGTGGCGCGTGGCCGATCGTTGAGGCTATGTGCGAAGCGAGCGAGATCCGTTGCGCTGTGGACTGAGAGATCAGTTCCTTTGGGCATGTATTGGCGCAATAGCCCGTTGGTGTTCTCGTTGGAACCGCGCTGCCAAGGACTGTGCGGGTCGCAGAAATAGATCTGGATGCCGGTGTCGACACTGAACTCGGCGTGACGATGCATCTCTTTGCCCTGGTCCCAGGTGATGGTTCGGAACAGGTCCTTAGGAAGCTTTCTGATCGCTCGACGCATTGCCGTGTCGACGTGGAGTGGGAAGCGACCGTCTGGGAGGTGCAGAAGCATCACATAGCGGGTGGAGCGTTCGACGAGGGTGCCTACTGCCGAGTCTCCGTTCTTTCCGATCAGGAGATCGCCTTCCCAATGGCCAGGGACTGCTCGGTCCTCGACCTCGGCTGGGCGTTCGCTGATCATCACCATGCCGGGAATGCGTCCCCTGGTCTCGACGCGACTGCGGGGGCGTCTTTGGGTTCGCCCGGTGCGCAGACAACGGGCCAGCTCCCGTCGTAGCTCGCCGCGGCCCTGGACGAAGAGGGTCTTGTAGATCGTCTCGTGACTCACCCACATCATCGGATCGTCGGGGTATTCGAGACGCAAGCGCTTCGAGATCTCCGCCGGCGACCACCACTTCTTGAGCCACCGGGTGACCTGGGAGGAGAGCTCCGGGCAGGCCAGCTTCCTCGGCTTCGGTCGCAAGGAACGCTGGTGAGCCCGTTCGTGGGCCCGCCACGCCCGATAGTCGTCCTTGCCTCCGTTGGCGGCGACTTCTCGAGACACAGTCGACACCGATCGGCCGAGCTCGGAGGCGATCGCTGTGAGGGTCTCGCCCTGACGCAGCCCCAGGCTGATCTCCTCTCGCTCAGCCAGCGTCAACCGCCCAGGCCCCGGCGACCACGTGAAAGGTCTGGAAGTCCGTATCGGTGCCTTATTTATGACTTTCCAGGCTGTCATCTCCGAAGAATCAATCTGCTCCCCGATCTCCCTGAAGTTGAGCCCCTTCGCCCATAGACGCAGAGCCAACGCCCGCTGCTCAGCTTTCAGATGTGGCTTTCCCACTTTGCAACCTCCTCGGTCCAAAAGAGCCTCATGTGCTCACCGAGAAGTTGCGTGGACCCCTTGAATCCGCCCGGACAGACCCATACAACTTTTGTCCGGGTCGTGTGGGATTCCGGCGAAACGCGCGTCAGAATGGTCTTCGTCTTGCAACCGAGGGCATGGTGGCTGTGCTTCGGGCAGCGCGGTCGTAGTTCCCCTGTCATGTCGAGAGCGAGCCCTCTAGCCGTGTCGATGATCCGCCGCGTGGCTTCGCCGTTGGGATTATCAAGGTTGACCGTGCAAATGAAGTGAATCCCGTCGGGCCGAACGAAATCGACCGCCCACAGCCCCATGTAGTGAGGGTCACGGGCATGCAGAGTTGGTGCCGGACAAGCGCGAAGGTCGTCGTCGGTTGCGTGTCGAGCCTCCCACTCGATGTCGAGGTCGCCTTCGTCTAGATCGCTCAAGACCGCGCTCACCATCGATTCTGCCTGAGTCCTGTGGAGAATCGAGCCCGCGGCGCTAAAGACGCCCGTCTCGTAATGGTGCTGCAGAGCCTCCCTTCCTCCTTCGATGCTCGTCTTGAGAGATTCCGACGAACGACGGCGACGAAGCCTCTCCAGGTACCGTTCTCGCTTGCTCGTCCCCACTCGATGAATAGTCGATCAGAAGACACTCAATCCGAGCCGTAGGCCCATCCCGGTCAACTTGGCGACTGGACGGGTGGCCGGGTGACGGGTGGCCCGAATAAGCGCGGCCTTACTCAGTGTGTCGGGTCAG
>DASPVS010000051.1:0-2184 GCA_035622235.1 Acidimicrobiales bacterium
CTGGGGTTTGAGTGGACCGGGCCGGTCGACAAGACCGACCCGGCGGGCGAAGCGGATCGCCGCTGGCGTCACGAGCGCTGCCGCTGCGAAGGATCCCACCGACACAGCTATAAAAGAATTCATGTCTTTCGCGCTTCCCAACCCATGAGAAGCGATCTGGTGCCGGCATGGACTTCCATCTGCTGGATCTCGCGGAACCCAGATCTGCGATAGAGCGCAATCGCGGCCGCGTTCGACGCGCCCACGACCACGTTCGCGCGGTCCACTGAACGGTTTCCCACCTCGGTTAGGAATGCCTCGACGAGCCGTTGGCCCACACCGTGACCCTGCCATGCGGGATCCACGGCGACAGACAGAAGCTCGGCGCCTTCGACGTCGCCGGAGCCGTGCCCGAGTGTCTCGAGTACCTTTCGCCAACCCCTCGTGATCGTTGGAAGTGCCGACAGAAGGGCCCGCGCTCCGTCACGAAGGAGAAAAGTCTTGTACAGCCTCCTCACGTCGACACTCCCTGCTATGAAACCTGCGGTCTGCCCCTGATCCTCGGCGAGGAACAGAAAGGACCCGGGATCTATCGTTATTCGTCGGTAGAGCCTTGCGAGAAACCGCGGGCCCAATGTGGGCAGGAAGCCCTCTGTGATCTGGCTCGCATGAAGCCGGGCCGCGACCTGGGCATCCGAGCTCGTGCCCGGTCGGACCACGAAACCGATGGAGGTGTCCTCTGTCACGGCCCCAGACCGAATGCCGAGTTCAACGGTGGATGGCCGCCAACGCATTTGAGACGGCCTCGGTGAATTCGGGTCGGCATATGAGTAAGTCCGGGAGCCATGCGCCAGGGTTTCCGTACCGGATGGGAGAGCCGTCGAGTCTCGTGGCGTGAAGCCCTGCCGCTCGCGCAACGGCAACCGGAGCCGCGGAATCCCACTCGTATTGTCCTCCCGCGTGGAGGTACACGTCGCCGAGCCCGCGCACGACCGCCATCGTCTTAGCGCCCGCCGATCCCATTTCCATGAGCTCCGCTCCGAGGTCGTCCGCCACAAGTGTGGCTTCTAGTGGCGGCCTCGTCCTGCTCACCAAGATTCGAATCGGGCCCTCTCGACGGCGCGGAAGGCAAAGTGGATCTGCGGTCGAGAAGACGAGTCCTTCCCCAGGAAGCGCCACTGCGCCTACGGTCGCTTCCGCATCGGTCACGAGCGCGACATGAACCGCGAAGTCGTCGCGTCCCTCGGAAAACTCGCGGGTTCCGTCGAGAGGGTCAACGATCCAGAGCCGACGGTCACCTGACCAGTTCGACGCAGCGCCCGCCTTGGAAACTGAGGGCTTAGCGCCCTCCTTGGAAACAGAGGGCGTAGCGCCTTCCTTGGAAACAGGCGCAGCACCCTCCTCGGAAAGAACGGGGTCTTCTGGACGAGCCTTGGAGAGCAGCTCGAGGATCAGCCTGTTCGAAAGCCTGTCTCCTTCGAAGCCGAGTTCAGGTCCCCCTCGAGCGCCCGCTGCGCGACGTAGTTCGATGAGCTGTTTTCCAGCCTCGCTCGCCAGGTCGCGGGCGACTGCATGATCGTCTTCGACGAGAAGGTCAGGCACGTAGCTTCGTCCTCGGTGGGCAATCCCGGTTGCCTCATTGTCCCAGGCCGAGACGGAGTTCCCAGGTTTGGAAGTGCCGTCGAACGCTACCCCACCGAGTGGCCAGCGGGTAAGCTGCTTTTCTATGCATCGGGGGGGACCCGTCGAAGTGGGACAGTATCAACTGTCCCAACTCGACGAGCTTGAAGCGCAGTCTGTTCACATAATGCGCGAGGTGGCGTCCGAGTTCGAGCGTCCGGTGCTCCTTTTCTCGGGGGGCAAGGATTCCATCGTCATGCTGCGACTGGCCGAAAAGGCGTTCTGGCCGTCGCGACTCCCGTTTCCGGTGATGCACGTGGACACTGGTCACAACTTCCAGGAGGTGATCGAGTTCCGTGACGCGCGAGTCGCGGAGCTAGGGGCCCAACTCGTGGTGGCGTCCGTCCAGGCCTCCATCGACGCCGGGAGGGTCGTGGAGGAAGCAGGCCCGAATCCCTCGCGTAACCGACTCCAGACTCGCACCCTTCTAGACGCGATTGCAGAGCATCGTTTTGACGCCGTGTTCGGTGGTGCGAGGCGAGACGAGGAGAAGGCCCGTGCGAAGGAGCGCGTTTACTCGTTTCG
>DASPVS010000052.1:0-3326 GCA_035622235.1 Acidimicrobiales bacterium
TGCAGCTCGGTAGGTCGTCTCCTCAATGAGGATTGGTGTTACCTCGAACAGATGCTCGTACCATGCAACGCTGCGTTCGAAGTCGGTTACCGTGAGTGCGAAGTGGGAGAACGGCGGAAAGGTGGGAGGCATAGCGAAAACGTACCTGCCTCGACGTCGTTCTCTTCGAATGAGCGACAAACCAAGTGCTTGGCCCGCGGTGATCTCTGAAGCGGCGCCTGAACGTGCGCAGCCCGGGACAGCAGTTCTGACGTCTGATCGCATCGTCAGCTCGGCACGCACCCGACGAGAGTCATGGTGCCTCAGCCAAGCTCTCTTGCAACGACTTCGCAAGTGTTTCCATCGGGATCAACAACCACCGCCACGCCCGAGTCATCCTGATCACTCATGCGGGTTCCACCACAATCGACAACACTGGCGAGCACATCAGCGATGTCGTCAACCGCAATCCGCAACTGATGACGGCTCTGTGTTCACGTCCACTCCCGCGATTTCGTTTGGACAAACAACCAGGGGGATCCCGACAAGTTCACCTCGAAACACAAGTCCGCAGCGAAGGAGACCGAGAACCACCCGGCGCGCGACTTCTACGTCCGGTACCGTTGCGATTGGACCGCGCAAGCGCACTTCCGTCGCCCCACTGCCGGTGCAGCTCGTCCGCCATTAGCCCGCGGTAGGCGACCTGCCATGTCTGGATGTGGATGGCCGCTATCGAGGCGGCGTCATCCGGAACTGCCCGCCTGATCTCGACCGCCATCTCAGTAAGTTACGTCTTGCACAGAGGCGGCCCACGAGTTGCGCAGGTTACGAACACCCCGTGAGGATGGACGCTCGTGACCGATGCTCCCGCGCTTGCACAGATTCAGACTCGCTTCTCTCTGGCTGGAATCCGGAACGCCACGACGGTCCCGCAACAGAACCTCATCAAACATGCGGTCGACATCTTGTCGACGGACGATCGTGTCCTGGCCGTGTATCTGGTTGGTGGGTTCGCGCTGGGCACCGGAGATGCGTGGAGCGACGTCGACCTCCAGGTGACGATCCGCGACGACGCCAAGGATGAGATCGCCGACTCGTGGGGCGACATCGTCGACGTCATCGCCCCGACGGCTTATCGGCAGCCGTTCGGTGGAAGCACGATCGGGGGACTTTGCATAACCCCGGAGTGGCTCCACTTCGACATCGTCTTCAACCCGCTGTCGAGCTTCGACCCTAGGTCGGTGGAGGGGATGGTCCCGCTGGTGGACAAGGAGCGTGTGCTACCAGACCACCCCACCGAGCGCCCTGACCGCCGCCGCGAACTCTTTTTCCCAAGGTCTGCCGTCGAGCACTTCCTGTACATGCTCGGGAACTGCGTGTCGGTCATCGCGCGCAACGAGCCCGTTCCGGCGTCCAACGGCGTGATCCTCGTGCGGGACCTCGACCTGGTCCGCCTGCTCCTCGCAGAGCGCGGGTTGGAGACGACGAGGGAGCACACGTTCGGGAATCCCTTTCCATTTACGAAGCGCCTCCGTCCATACCTGACGGATGAGCAGAACAGCGTCCTAGCTCAACTCCCGCCGGTCGAAGCGACGATTGACTCGGTGATCGATGGGTACATCGCTCTGGCTCAGGCTTTCTTGCCCCGCGCCAGGCGCCTTGCCGAGAAGACCGGCGACCTTTGGCCCGCAGTCTACGAGCGAGCCTCCGTCCACTACTTCGAGTCGAGTATCGGAGTCGAGCTGAATGTGTAGGTGGAGCAATCAGCCGCTGATTCCGGGAGGGTCCTGACGATTTCACGTCGGACCTTCCTTCCACACAGTGTTCCGGACCTGCTTGAGAGAGTTTCAGGACCTGCTTGACACCTGAGACGCCGCCGTCTGCGCTCTTCGCGAGCGAGACGGGCGGCCGGGTGCTCAAGGAGATCACGAAGATGGAACAGCCGCTATGACGCCGTGCTCGGCGTCATCCGCAAAAATTTCTCGGTCACCGAGGTGCCGCGCAAGTTCGGGGTGTCACGTCAGACGGTGCACGCCTGGATGCGTCGATACGAACAGAAGGAATTGCTCGGGCTCGAGGACCGGACGAGCAGACCGGCTCGGTCGCCGAACCGATGTCTTGATGAATACGTAGACGCGACATATCGCTCCCTCAAGAACGAGAGGGAGGCGGTGGTTATTCGCGGGCCAACCCGGGGTGATTGTCTACCGAGGTGTCGAACCAGGCTTGGGCGTTGTACTCAAGTACGAATGCCCCACCGAACGTCCGTCCCGTGTTGTTGCTCGCGTGGTAGGCGTAAAATGCGAAGTACAAGTAGGTGCGGAACCCTCCTGATCGGTAATCCTCAGGGTTGCACGGCATCCCTCGCTGGCAGTACGACACCTCGTAGACACGCAGGTGGATGAACTGGGCGCCGAAGGTGGGATCGTGGTCCTCCTCGAGACCCCGCAGGGTTTTACCGAACTGCCACATCAGTCCTTTGTCGTTGATGTGCAGCACGGTCAGGCCGCTGTCGTCTAGGGCTGACAGCAGTGCGGGGCTGGGTCGGGCGGTCTGGACCCCGCTCGCCGGGAACCGGGGCGATCCGATGCCGATCGTGTTGAGGTGGAAGCTTTGGAAGAAGACCGCTGCCCAGGCCTCCGCCTCCCACAGTTCGCTGACTGTTTCCACAACCTTCCAGATCTGACCGAAGGTCTCGACGCCCTGAAGCGCGGTCTCGCCCGCCTCCTCCCCGAGCCGTTCGGTGCGCACTGCCCAGTCCAGCGACGCTGTCAGGACGGCCTCCGTTCCTTCGGTCCCGAGCTTCACGCCGATCTTCGGGTTCGTCCACTCCGCGAGCGACCTCGCCTCCTTGAGCGAGAGCGTCCCAGTCGCCGAGTAGATCAGTTGGGGTTTGACATCGAGATTGAGGTCCCCGCTCCCTTCTTGCTCTCAATTTCATTCGTTCGAACCGCCGTGTGCTGTCCAGGTCGCGATCGCTCGAAGAGCCCTCTTTTTCCGAGAGCTCGAGCAGCAGCTCCTAACTCTCGACGGTCAGATCGTGCAGCGACTAGGGGGAACCAGATCGTTGCTACTGGAATTACATTCTTGTAATCTGGAGACTTGCGATCGTCGCGGCGGCTGCGGATCGGGTGGCTCGTCGCAGTCATTGTTCTGAGCGTCGGGGGGATCGCAGGGGCCACGAACTGGGTGGTCCAGGTCACGGCGGGGGCCCATCCAGCGCAGTCCCAGGCCACGACCGTGAACCCGCCTTCGAGCGCCGCGGCGTCGAGTCCGACGTCGTCGAGCCTCGTGCTCAGCTGGAGCGCCGGCGCCGGCGCTCCTCCGACGGGCTACACGGTCACGCG
>DASPVS010000053.1:0-7373 GCA_035622235.1 Acidimicrobiales bacterium
CGGAGTGCTCCCGAAGAGCTCCTGGGCGAGTGCAAAGAGGTCTGCTCGACCGAAGGTCGTCTTTGCGACTGTGTCGCTGACACCTGCAGCTTCGAGCGCGGCTGCGATCTCCAAGGGGTCCACGGCCGCGCTGCAGACTGCTCGGACCTCATCTGGAACCAAGGACGCCAAAGCTGTCGTGTCGACGGTGGTGTCGTTCGAGTCGATCGGTCTCCGCTCTGGAAGCGCGGACAGCTTCGTCATTGGGCAGCAAGAACCTTTCGCGACTCGGCATGAGATGCCCCGATCGAGGCGACGATCTCTTGCCAGAGGGGACACGAAAAAACAAGGTCCCTATAAACGTCCCTGTACTCTGCGACGCATCTGGCCAACGTGAAGTGAGCGAGAACTCGCTCTCTCGCTCTTTGTCCCACTGAGCGTCGTAGCTGAGCATCCCCGAGTAGCCGGAGAGTAGCTTCTGCCAAAGCGGCCGGGTCGCGTGGAGGAACGATGAGACCCGCCGGTCCGACAGCTTCGGCCACACCCCCGACGTCGGTGGCAACCAAGGGCCGGCCGCAAGCCATCGCCTCGAGGGCGGCAAATGGGAACCCCTCGGAGATGCTCGAAAGTAGAACGACCTGTCCGGACAGGAAAGCGGTGGCCGGCTCATCGGTCCGGCCTTCGAAGACGGCCCATCCGGCCAGTCCCAAGCTTTCGATCAAGTCGTCGCAGCGAGCTGCATAGCGGCCCGCTTCCCGGGGTCCGAACATCCTCAGTCGTGCTGCGGGTTCTGTCTCGCGCACGAGAGCGAAGGACCGCAGCAGTGTTTCGATGTCCTTCAGTGGGTCTATGCGTCCGACGAAGACCAACGTCGGATCGCCGGGCTCATCGACCGCGAAGGGGAATCGGTCGGGATCGATCCCGTTGTGGATCGGCCGGATCCGTGACCTCTCCGCCCCGCTTCTCAGTTCCCATAGCTCGCAATAGCGAGACACAGGTGCGATGTAGTCGGCCATTTGATAACCGGCTTCGACGAGTCTCTTGAAGAACCGGATGAGGAGAGATCTGACGTGTGGTCTCAAACTCCCGGGGTGGTACGCGAGGATGCGTTCGCGGAGATAGAGGCCGTGCTCGGTCAGCAGGAACGGAGTTCCGCTCTGCCATTTGGCGGCGAAGGCAGGGAGCACGGCCAAGCCGTTGGACACGGCATGACAGAGGTCGACACGTCGGGGTGGAAGTTCGAAAGGCCGCAGGAAGTGCTCGATCAGCGTGAGCGCTTGCACGGCGTCGGCCATGCTCGGGCGCTGTGTTTCGGCGGGGTCCGGAGTCCCCCTTGACGATTCGAGGCTGCTCTCCCGCATGTGGGTGAGCGTTACTTCCACCGCTTCTGACGAGTTGAACGCAGCGCGGAGATCCCCGTGTTGGGCCGCTAGGAAGAGGTCGTTGAGAACGCCGATGAAGCGCGCCGCGGTCCCGTTCTGCAGGAGGGTCTCGAGAAATTGCCCGACCAGATAAGTGGCGGGACAACGGCGGGTCTCGAATATCGACGGTGGCGGCTCAGGGGGCCAAAGGGGCACAGGGGTGAGTCGTGAGACGTTGGAAGGCACCGGCCACTCCGGCTTCTCGCTGCCCGATCCCACGATGGCGACGACTTCGAACTCGTGTTCCGACAATCCCCGGATCACCTGGTCGCACCAGACACTCACTCCTCCGTGGTTGTGGGGGTACGTACCTTCGGTGATGAGTGCGACGCGCATTTGTAATCACGTTCAACGAAACTGGCTGATGGACGATATGTTGCGATGGCAATCCGCTCGACGCGCCGCTGTCAATGCGGCCCAGATCGGCGGAGAAGGCAGGCCGTCGTACGGGTTTCCGCTGTCTTGGCGACCATCGGTCACGTAGACAAATCCGAACCCCTTTGCCCGAGCTTGCGAGCACGTTTCGATCACCTCGGCAGGCGACCCGACGTCGTGCAGGATGGCCCCCAGATGCCACGGCGCATATCGGGAAATCCAGCCGGGTAAACGCAGGCACTCCAATTCCGCAACATAATTCTCATAGACAACCAGGTCGGCACCGCTGTCAAACAACCAGTCCGTGCGCGGAAGTTGCCCAGAATTGA
The DNA here is from genome assembly GCA_035622235.1 of Acidimicrobiales bacterium. Lineage (GTDB taxonomy): Bacteria > Actinomycetota > Acidimicrobiia > Acidimicrobiales > UBA8190 > DASPVS01. The sequence goes on from DASPVS010000053.1 coordinate 2,105, forward strand.
TCACAACGGTTCCAGGCACGTTCTCAGCGATCTTGCGTTGGTACCGGCGTTCGGTCCGGGTGCCAGTCGTAGCGACTTGGTCAAGGAAGACGCCCTTGATCCCGGGATACAATTCAAACCAGAGGCGAACCTGTCCAAGCACTGTGGCTAGATCGGTGGAACCCGGCCTCCCCAGCTCCGTCTCACCCCACCCCAGGTTTATGTACCCAAGGAGCACTGCGCCACTCTCGGAACACCGGGCGATCGCCCTCCGGTAGTTGGGGTCCGACAACTCGGCCCCACCAAGAGCATGCGTCGGGGACTCCTCGACCAGCAACGCACCCGGCCCGGGTGAATGCGTCTGTTTGGGAAACCGGTTGCCGTCTGACACGCCGTTGGCAACGTTGGCCACGACAAAAGTGAGGGGATGGCGAGCCACTCCGGTCGAACAAGCTCTCCATTCGTCCTCTCCCCGATGACCATTGGACAGATTCGCCGGGTAGGCGTACATGGGGACGACCTGCCCCAGTGCCTCCGCGATGACTGCCCGTGATTCGGTCGCGGCGGTCCGACCTCGATGACCGTCGATCCTTATTTCGTCACCCTGCCTCAACAGTCCGCTCATTTCCGCCTGTACGTGCAGCGGTCCGCTCTGCAGATTCGACTGCAGCGACCTGTGCCGTCAGGATTCTTGACTCCGCCGTCGTCAGTCCTGGTCTTCCGCCCGCTCGGGCCGTCGGCAGATTAAACGACGTGAGAGCGATCGACGCAAGATGAGACAGTCGTTCTTCTCGGAAAGTGAACGAAAGGGAAACGCAAGGTGACAAAAGGGCGTGCTTTGTCGAAATGACCCGCGCGGTAGGGCGGGGCTATCCTTCTCGGGGCGGTGGCGGAGATCGTGTGACCGGCTGGGAGGTTGGCATGCCGCGCGGATTCATCAAGGAACTGACGGGATCTTTGGCATGCGTCCTCGTCCTCGGCTTGGGGGTGACGGGTCTCAACGCGGCTCCCGCCCAGGCGGATTCGTCCCCCCAGCTAGACCTGCGCGTCCTACTGATCGGCCTTTCGAACAATGACCCGGTCACCCAGGCGTGGGAAAACGAGCTCACGGCGGAAGGCGTTCCCTACACCCTCACCCTGCCGCAGGGATCGTCTCTTTCGCTTCCTCAACTGACCAACCCCGATGACCCCAACGAGGGGCTCTACGACGGCGTGGTGCTCATACCGTCGACATACCAGTTCTCGTGGGGGACGCTCGGTCCGCTTTGGAGCTACGAGAGCGAGTTTGGCGTTCGACAGATAGACGGGTATGTCTACCCAGCTCCCGCTCTACAGGGGATTGGGTACGATCCGTTGGCGTCGACCGATTTGTCGCAAACGACGCCCACCCTCACAGCGGCCGGCCTGTCGGCGTTCCCAGCTCTCGCAGGACCTGTTCCGTTGGACGCGTCTACCTACGGTTACCCCTCGACAGTTCAAGCTTCGAACGGAGACGTTGTTACCCCCCTGCTCGATGACTCTGACGGCGACACTCTCATAGCGGTCGATCAGCATCCGACTCCCGACGACGTGACTGGCCAATCGGGTGTCAGCGAAATGGCGATCACGTTCGACTACGGGCCCGACTACAACTCGTGGTTGGTCCTAGCCCCGAGCCTGATCGACTGGTTGACGGGCGACGTACACCTTGGGCTTGTGCGTAACTACATCGAAATGGATATCGACGATGTGTTCACCCCTGACAACGCGTGGGACATCACAAATCACACAAACGATTATTCACTCGGCGACTCGCTGCGCATGGGCGCAGCTGATGCTGTTTACGCCGCGCAGTGGTCGAAGGCGAACAACTTTCGGCTCGACATGCTCTTCAACGGCGGCGGCAGTGTGGCGTACCAGGAGGGCGACCTGGACCTCGGTCCCGGAGGGCCGGACCCGCTGCTCGCTCAGTTCCAGACTACCGATCCCCAGACAGGCGAACCGTACGCAGACGACTTCGGTTGGATAAGCCATACGTATGACACACCGTTGCTCGATGTCGGCTGCGCGACTCAGGACTACATCGAAGCAGAGTTGAACGAAAATTCGAATTGGGCGGCAGCGGCGCCAGGGTCCACTCTGGGAACAGGCGGACTCGGACTGACTGAATCGTCGGACGACTCGCTTTCTTATGGATCAGAGGACCCGCAGGTCTTCGTCCCGGGCAACCATTCCGGTCTCGCGGACCTCGTGCCAGGCAACCCTGCCACGGTTGATCCCCCGGCTCTCGACAACGAAACCGTGAGCCAGAGTGGTGGAACCTTTACAGCCGGCAGCTACCAGTACGCCGTCACCGACCAGTTCAACGGATCAGACTCACCCGACGTCGACCAGTCGCAGGCTTACGTGACGGGCCCGCTGACTGTTCCCGACGGCGGGTCAGTGTCCCTCAACTGGCAAGCCATCTGCCATGCGTCGAATTACCTCGTATACCGTGAAGTTGCAGGGTCCGGCGATTGGTCGCTCGTGGGAAGCCTTGCCACTCCATCGTCTGCCACGTTGCCTGACAACAGCTCAGGGAACTCCGTGTCGACCACCGATGTCTCTGGAGGCGGCGAACTGGAGCTCACTTATGTCGACTCGGGTACGGCCGGGACGCCACAGCCGACGGGGTGGACACCACCGACCGCGGAGGACGCAAACGAACTACCTTGGGAGCAGAACCCTTATTTTGTGCCCGCACTCCAAGCAGTCGGCATCACAACGGTTGGGGCGGACGCGTCGAAACCTTACCCAGATCCACCGGATAATCAGTTCGGCATCGGTGCTGCGTACAGCGGCCCGGAGTACCCGGCCGGGACCCCCTTTGTCGACGGTACGTCAGAAGTCGTACCGAGAAAGCCCGTGAACGTTTACTACAACGCGTCTACGGAGGCACAGGAAGTCGACGAGTACAACACGCTGTATCTTCCGCCATCGCTCGGAGGAACGTGCGAGCCCAGCGCCGAGACGACCTGCGAAACGGCACCCGCATCCTTCGCCCAGATTGTGAGCAGCGTTACAAACGGCATGTTCACAAACATGTTGAGCAACGATCCTGCGCCCACGTACGTACATCAGACCAACATCATGGGTGAGCCACCACCGGGGCCTCCCACGTCCGGTACTCCGCCGAATACGCCTGACACCACAGGTGACGGGCTCCTGTACTCGGTACTCAATCCCTTGCTGGATCAGTACCACCAGTACTTCAGCTCTCTGGAGCCCTACGTCCAGCTCACCTTTGGGCAGATCGGAACCGTCGCAAGTGAGCAGTCAGCTTGGTCGAACGCGTTAGCGCAGGGAACGGTCGATGCGTCCGAGCAGAACGGAGCTGTCACGATCACCAACAGCGGCGGGTCGGCGATCAAAGTCCCTGTCAGCATGCCGGTGGGCTCGAGCGAGAACAATGTATCGATCGGCGGGCAGTACGGCGCGACATCGTCTGGTTGGGTGACTGTCCAGCCAGGAGCCTCCGTGACGGTCGACACAGTGGGATCTGCCCCGGCATTCACGAGTGGCACCTCGGCGACCGGACAGACAGGATCTCCAATGGCCTTCACCGTTCAGACCTCCGGCACACCGTACGCTGCGCTCTCCGAGTCGGGAGCACTCCCGGATGGAGTCACATTCAGCGACAACGGGAACGGCACCGCCACACTCGCTGGCACGCCGGAGGCAGGGACAGGTGGCGTCTATCCCCTCGTTCTGACAGCCAACAACGGCGTTGGCGGTCCGGTGAACCAAGACTTCACGTTGACCATCGGCCAAACGCCGGCCTTTACGAGCGGTACAGCAGGAAGCGCTGAAGTCGAGTCGCTGTTCACCGTGAGCGTGACCACGTCGGGTTTCCCGGAGCCTGCGCTCTCCGAGTCGGGAGCACTCCCGGACGGAGTCACATTCAGCGACAACGGGAACGGCACCGCCACTCTCGCTGGCACGCCGGTGGCAGGGACCGCAGGGATTTATCCCCTCGTACTGACAGCCAACAACGGCGTCGGCGGCCCGGTGAACCAAGACTTCACGTTGACCGTGTCCTCGCAACCTTCCTTTATTGGCGCGGATTCGACGACTTTCTCAGTCGGACAGAGCGGCACGTTCATGGTTACAACTTCGGGTCTGTCCCAACCCGCTCTCTCCGAGTCGGGAGCACTCCCGGACGGAGTCACATTCACCGACAACGGGAACGGCACCGCCACCCTCGCCGGCACGCCGGAAGCAGGGACCGGTGGGGTGTATCCACTCGTGCTTGCCGCCGAAGGAGCGGGCAGTGAACCCATTTTTGAGGACTTCGTCCTGACGGTCGACGAAACAGCCGCGGTCACCTCCCAACCGGAAGCGACATTCAAGGTCGGAGACCAAAGCACCTTCACCGTAGAAGCATCCGGAACGCCTGACCCCGCGTTGTCGGAGTCGGGGACACTCCCGCCTGGAGTCACATTCACCGACAACGGCAACGGCAGCGCCACACTCGCCGGCACGCCACAGGCCGGAACAGGCGGCGCCTACAACATCGTGCTCACAGCGAACAACGGCATCGGCAGCCCGGCTATTCAAGATTTCATCTTGACGGTCGACCAATCGCCAGCATTCACGAGCTCAGAAGATGCCACCTTCGTCAAGGGTCAAGCCGGCTCATTTACGGTGAGCGCGTCGGGGTACCCAAGCCCGACATTGATCGAGGCAGGAACCCTTCCCACCGGACTTTCCTTCGAGATTGAAGGCGAAGGAGCCGCAATAATCATGGGGACACCTAGGAAATCCGGAACTTTCGATATCCGATTCTCTGCCACGAGCACGGTGGGGACCGTCACTCAAACGCTCGCCATAACGGTCGCCACGACCCCCACGATCTCAGCCAAGTCGCTGAATCCGGTCAAAGTCGGTGGGCAGGTTCACTTGGTCGTGAGCGCGAAGGGCTATCCACTCCCGATCATCTCCGAATCAGGAGCACTTCCGACCGGCGTGACGTTCACAGACAACGGCAGTGGGACTGCGGTGCTATCCGGTACCCCAGCCGAGGGTTCGGAGGGCACGTACCCCTTGACGTTCACGGCGAGTAACTCCGGGGGGCAGACATCCACGGTCAGGGTCCTTCGCGTCGAGAGTTGATCCGGTACCCCCGGACGCCCTCTCGTACTACGCTCACCGACTTTCCAACCGAGAAGGGCCTTCCCCTAGGACCCTCCCTTCTCGATACGCTGTGGGCGATCGAATCGGACGGTAAAGCAGATTGAAGCTGGCTGGACCAACCGGAAGAGGAGCCCTCCTT